>JADGQU010000102.1 GCA_017881545.1 Gemmatimonadaceae bacterium | reverse complement strand
GTGACGTGCGGAGGCAAGGACCTCACCCTCACGTCCATGGAGCTGAAGCTCCTCGAGCACCTGATGCTCCGGGCCGGCGAGACGGTTACGAGGAGTGAGCTCCACGACAAAGTGTGGGACATGCACTTCGATCCGAGCTCAAACGTCATCGATGCCCACGTCGCCCGGCTGAGGAAAAAGCTGCAGAAAGCGGGGGCCTCCGCCGCCATCACCACGAGGCGCGGGATGGGGTTCGTCCTAGAGTCGGTAACTCCTTCTCCTACAGCGACTTAGCCTATTCGAGAATCATGACAATACAGTCATAGTCGCTTAACAAAGCCGTCATGGAGCAGGGTGCATATTGTCCGAGTAAGAAATCACCCTGTGGGCTTCGGCTCACGATTCACAGAGGCTTTGTTAAAATGACTGGACTTCGCGGGATGCTGGCAGGACTGGTTCTGGGAAGCGCGCTCATTTCGCGCGAAGCAGTCGCTCAGAGCGGGTCCGTCAGCCTTACCCACATGGTCACAGTCACCGTACCGCCCCGGGTGAAGGTCCAGATCAGCAACGCAGCTCCGGTCGTTCAGAACGTCGTGAATGGTTCCTCGGTTCAGGCGACGACCAATGGTCTCGCACTCAGCATTCGCGCCACGCAGTCATGGACGCTTTCGATCGGGTCAGCCAGGAAGTCGCTCAAGTGGTCGCACGATCAGACGTCAGGCTTTGCCGGAATCGGAAGCGATGCAGTCGTCGCCTCAGGCACGAATTCGCAGGTTCCAACCGACGCCACCGTGTACTTCCAGAACGACGCGGCGAACGAAGCTTCAAGACGCTCCAATACGGAAGGATCGGATGCCGTGGTATTGACGGTAGCCGCGCGGTAAGACGGGAATGGTGTGGGTGGCTTGCTCCGAGCTTCCGCCCGCGTAGCCATGAAGATGTAGGTCGCTTTGAAAACTCCAAGAAAAAACGCACCCTGGGTCGGGGTGCGTTTTTCTTTGTCTGCCAGCGGTGGTAACGACTAACTGTCAGCGAGCTGGCGAGCGATACGGAAACGGGGTGCTAGCGTGTAAAGAACGAAAGGCCAATGAGGACACCGATTGCATTGGATCCCCCACCGCTGAAACCGTGCGTAAAGTTGGTTTCCAGGCGCGTCGCGAGGCGACGATCCGCGAAGGGCAGCTTGACTCCGAGTCCGACGCCTAAGTGCCCGGAGTGCAAGTCGCCTGGCCCCGAGACATTAACGCCGGAAAAGCCTGCGAAGGGGCGCAGATAAAGACCGTTGCCCACGCGATCGCCGCTTGGCTGAAACAGGAGCCCAGCATCGAGGGTGTATGTTGTAATCGAGTTGCCGCCACCGCTGATCGAACTGATGCTGAACCGCGGCTCTATCTCGACGTTGGGGCTGAGGAAGTACCCGAGTCGGAACGACTGAAGGGGAAGCCCGACGACTGTGACCTTCGGAGCGTCGAGCCCGAAGATTATACCGCCATCGATTCCGAGCTCGATCTGCCCGGAACCTCGGTGTGATCCGCGCTGCGCTTGTGCCAGCGGTGCAATCAGCGCCAAAGCCATGGCGCCGATGACAAGAAATCTTTTCATGATGGTAGGGGGGAATGAGTTGAATGGTTCGGACGGTTCGATCCATTACGGATCTCGAATTCCTGACGATCGTTGCGGCCGAGTATCACAAATCCGCTACGCTATCGAGAGGGCCAGTTTTGGCCCCCTCACATTCGTTACTGGCCAATGACTGACTCGTCGTTTGGACGGAGAGGGTTGAAAGCGCTCAGCCGTAGCAGCCTTAGGCCGTCGCAAGGCGCAATAACCTTCACGTAACCAGATCAGCGTCCAACCAAGCCATGACCGGCGCGGTTCGGGCGCATTCTTGAACAAGGAGAAGCTTTGAAGCGTTTACTGTTCCTCGCGATCGCCACGATCGCCCTCGTTGCCGTTCCGAGTGTTTCGCATGCTCAGCTCGGCCTGAAGCCGTTCAGCCTGGGAATCGCCGGCGGCGCAACGCAGCCCATGAGCACCCTGAAGGACGGCGCAGAAATGGGTTACAACGGTACCGTCGCATTGGGCATTAACGTGCCCCTCATTCCGATTGGCCTGCGCATCGATGGCGCGTACAACCAGTTTGGAGCGAAGGCAGGTATCGCGGGCAAGCTCCGCGTCGTCAGCGCGACTGGTAACGTCGTGTGGCGCCTGCCGAGTGTGGTGATCTCGCCTTACCTGATCGGCGGCGCTGGACTCTACATGTCGCAGGTCTCGGCTCCTGGCGCGACCAGCAGCCCCACTTCGAACAAATTTGGTTGGAACGCCGGCGCTGGCCTGAACCTGCCGCTGTCGGTATTCCATGCGTTCGTCGAAGCGCGTTACAACCACGTCAAGACGGACACGGGTTCGATGGAGTTCGTGCCGGTCACGTTCGGAATCATGTTCTAAAGCTGGTCGGCTCGAAGTCCGAGCCACTTAGCAGAAAAAGGGGAAGGGCTCAATGCCCTTCCCCTTTTTTTGTCTGGTATCGCCAATCGCGGTACCCGAGCGCCGGGTCTATCTTTGAAAACGATGAGAACGGTCCCGGTCCTGGCAGTGTTGATCTCAGCGACGATCGCGGCATGCACGCGTTCCGCGTCCGAGAGCGGCGGATCGGCCTCGTCTACCCCGACAACGTCGAGCGTGACCACTTCAACCGCCGGCAAGTCGGGCGTTGTGGGCGAATCCGCGCCCCCGGTCGGAACGCGCACCACGCCGACCACGGTCGGCTGCCCTCGCACCGGCAAATGGGCGCTCTGCAGTGTCGAAAAGCGGCTCGGGCAATCGGGTTTCGTCGTCAAGCGCGTTAGTGGTGAGGCGCCACATCGCGCAGGGTTCAGTGTAGTTCCCGCCGTGTATATGCTCGGACGATCGCGCCTGGAAGTATTCATCTATCCGAGTGAGTCGGCCGTTTCAGCTGATGTCGCGAGAATGGACACGCTTGTGGCAGCTCCTCGAGGCGCGCCGAATCCGTGGCCTTTCTTCTCACCCACGTTCGTGCGCTCCGCAAATCTCGCCGCCGTTTTCCTGACCGACAACGCGACCCAGGCAGAGCGATTGACTCTGGCTCTCACCGCGGGCGCACCCCAACCCTGATGTCGAAGCCTGGCCTGATAGGACCGCCTCCCGGATCCTCCACGCCGGCGGATCTTAAGCGCTCGCACGGGCGCACCCGCGATCTCCCCGACGACCTGCTCAGAGCGGCCTCGCTCCGCCTTGGAGTCATGTCGCTGCTGTTCGCCGTGCTCTGGGTGGTGGGTATCGCGCTCGGCCATCTCGCTGAGCACGCGATCCACCCCGAGAGCCAGCGTTGGCTGCAACTCGACGTCGGTGATTTGATCGGGTTGGGGAGCGTGGTTCTGTCGCTCGGGCTTTTCGGTTACAGCCGAACCGGCGACCGGGACCCCAGGTTCGTGCTCGATCTTGGCCTGATGTACATGATTGCTACGGCGTTCTCCCTCGCCCTCGTGTTCCACCTTGGTGGAGTGTCGACGGCGGGCGGAATGATTTTGCCCGAGATCTCCTGGGTCGGGGCTGTCGTGCTGATGTTCGCCGCAATCATCCCCACTACGCGAATGAAGATGCTGGTGGCCGGGTTTATCGCGGCATCAATGAATCCGATCGCCATGTTGATCTCGAGAGCACAAGGCCACTCGGATTTCGGGCCCTGGACCCGAGTACTGCTCATGCACTATCCGGATTTCATACTCGTGGGCGCGGCAGTGGTGATCGCCGGCGTCGTGACGAGACTCGGCCAGCAGGTCACCAAGGCTCGCGCGATGGGGAGTTATCAGCTCGGAGAGCTGCTTGGGCGTGGGGGAATGGGCGAGGTATACAAGGCCACGCATCGCATGCTCGCCCGCCCGGCTGCGATAAAGCTGATACGCACCGAGATGCTCGGCGCGGTGGACGAAGAGGCGGCGAAGCTCGCGGTCACGCGGTTTCGGCGCGAGGCAGAAGCCGCGGCGAATTTGCGATCGCAACACACCGTGGAGCTCTACGATTTCGGAGTGACGGAAGACGGGACGCTTTACCTGGTGATGGAATTCCTCGACGGCATGGATCTCGAGACTCTTGTTCGCCAAAATGGCCCGCTACCCGCCGGCCGTGTGATCCACATCCTGCGGCAGGTTTGCGATTCCCTCGAGGAGGCGCACAGTCTCGGCCTTGTGCACCGGGATATCAAGCCGGCGAACATCCATCTTGGGACAGTCGGACTTCGCCACGATTTCGTGAAGGTGCTCGACTTCGGTCTGGTAAAGGAGGTCTCGAATGTGAGCGTCGAAACTTCGATGGCGACGATTCCCGGCCAGATGGCGCTCGGCACGCCGGCCTACATGGCGCCCGAGATGGCGCTCGGCGAGGCGGTGGATGGACGCGCTGACATCTACGCGCTCGGTTGTGTCGCCTATTATCTCGTCACCGGCCAGCTGGTATTCGAGGCCGAGAAGGCTTTTCAGATGATCGCCAAGCATTTGCAGACCGAGCCTGTTCCTCCGTCGGAGCGGACCGAACAGACGATATCCCCCGAGCTGGAGCGCCTGATACTGAAATGCCTCGCCAAGTCTCCGACAGACCGGCCGCAGAGCGCGGCGCAGCTTGCCGACGCTCTCGACTGGATTCCCGCAGACGCGTGGGGCGAGGAGCAGGCCAGGGACTGGTGGGCGGCGCACCGTCCCGCCGAGCAGCCGGCAGCGACTTCGTCCTCAGTCTCTCCGCTTGGCGTCGAGAGCCCATCCCTGCTGACGATCCTGCAGCGATAAGATATTTCAACTGCAACTGAAAACTACGCTGCCGCCTGCCGCCCGCTTAACGCTGACCGCTACCTGCTGCAAACGTCATGACAGCACTACCGCGGGTCGGGGCACAAGCAACTGCCTTTGCGCTAACGCCACACCGAACGGTCCCGGCGTTGGCAGCAGGCAGCGGACGGCGGGCAGCGGGAGGCGGGCGGCGGGTAGTTTTCAGTTTATGGTCAAAGACGCAGGTAGTTATCAGCATGTTGCTAAAACGAGGGCTCGATTGATTCTGGACATGCCTCGCCCCGCCCCCCAGAATTGGGGTCCCCCCTCACTGGAGCACCGCATGCAGGCCCGCATCATCTCCGCAGCTCTCGCCGCTACGCTGGCGCTGCTGCCACGAGTGACCACCGCACAGGCCAATCCGGTTGCGGACGCATTTCGTGACTACGCCAAGGAGTCCGCCAAGAACCTGATGGCGGCGGCAGAAGAATTTCCGGCCGACAAATTCTCATACAAGCCGACACCGGCGCAGATGAGCGTGGGTGACATTGCCGCCCATCTCGCGCAGGGCAATGACTATCTCTGTGGGACCATCGGCGCGATGAAGGCACCGACGCGCACCAAGGTGGCAGCGACGGATGGCAAGGACGCACTGGTGGCGCGGCTTAAGGAGACGTTCGCGTTCTGCGACCAGGCGCTGGCGTCGGTGAACGACGCAAAGCTCGGCGAAGCGCTTCCCTTCTTCGGCGGTCGCACGATGTCTCGGGCAGCCGTCATGACCCTGACCACCGGTGACTGGGCCGACCACTACAGCCAGTACGCGAACTACCTTCGCCTGAACGCGATGTTGCCGCCGACTGCCAAAAAGCCGGCGATGTAAGCGAGCAGCTACAGACGCTTTCTCTGTTTCTTGGAGATGATGTCCGGGGGCGATTGCTTTGCCTGTGCCTTCGCCTCCGCGCTCGCGTGTTCAGCCTCTTGCGCGACGATTTCCAGTTCCGGCTTGCCGGTCGCCGCTTCGTCGGCAATCTCGCTCGGTGTCCGGGGCTGGCTCGCCGGGTGAGGCTTGGCGTGCGTCCTTTTGCTGGTATCGCTCATGGACCTTCCTGTTGAATTGTAGACGTCATTTTTCTGGATCTTCGCAGGTGCGAGCCCACGGGATAATGTCCAATCGGGCAAACGGGATCTCTTTGCTCGTATCCTCGCAGATGCCGAATTTGTCGGGGGTCTGGTAGAGTCGCTCGAGCGCGGCAGCGATCTCAGCGAGCTCGCGTGAGACGCGAGTAGCGTTTGATGCTTCGAGCTCCTGCTGCATCGTGTCGGTGCCGCGATCCGCCATGTGTAGCGGCATTGACGTCAGGTCGCCGGAGCGATCCTGCTCATCTCCATCGGCCTGCTCGTCGACGGACCGGCTGAGCGTGCGTTGCGCCCGTGAGCGCTCCTCCAACAGGCGCCGCTCGATATGCTTGCGCTGCGATGCTGAGAGTGACATGACCTTTTTTCCCTTATCTGTCCGCTGTAGTTGTGGCGCCGACTGCGCCCGCAAGCTGGTGCATCTGCTACCAGATGCGATTGGTCCAGTCAATAATGCAAGCCGCCCGCCACGCCCGCCCCGAAGGTCCTAGGAAGCGAGTGCAGGGAGGTAAGGCGTATCATCCCGTGCGGAATGCGACGCCGCAACCGGAGCCGCTGGCGTAGTCTCCGACGCAAGCGGAAGCGTGAGTGTGAAGGTAGACCCGACCCCCTCGGTGCTCTCGAGTATCAAATCACCGTGCATGGCGCGGGCAAGCTCCCTGCTGATCGAGAGTCCGAGACCGACCCCCTGCTGCGTTGCGGTCGTGAGGTGCCTGTCAATCTGGACGAACGCCTCGAACACGCGCTCGATGTCGACCGGGCGGATTCCGACGCCGGTGTCGGTCACGCGGATTCGGACGGTGCCCGCGTGCTCATCGCACGTGACGCGGACGGTGCCGCCGGTGAGAGTGAATTTGGTCGCGTTCGTGATGAGGTTGAGCAGAATCTGCTGGAGTCTCTCGGCATCGGCGGCCACGACGACGTCGCCCACATATTGGTCGACTGTCAGCGTCAGACCTTTCGCCTTCGCTTGCAGCGCACAAAGCCCCTCGACTTCGGCGAGCACCGGGTTAACCGGAATCGAGATGACGTTGAGGGGCCGAGCGCCCTCGAATCTGGCGACAGTAAGGACGTCGTTGATCAGGCGCAGCAGATACGACGCTGCTCGTTTGATGCGTCCCAGATCCTTGATCTGTTCCGGATTCACCACTCCGCGAATTCCCAGCTCGAGGATTTCCGTGTAGCCGGAGATCGCGTTCAGGGGCGTGCGGAGCTCGTGACTCATCGCGCGGAGAAAAACGGTCTTGGCGTTGTTGGCATGCTCCGCCATGAGCCGCGCATCACTTGCTTCCGCGATTGCGGACGCAGCGGCGACACGCAGCCTGACGCGGTCGAGCGCCTGCGCGCAATAGCGTGAGACAGTGTCGGCGAAGTGTCTGTCGAGGAGCGTGAACTTGCGGGGACCCGAAAAGCCGAATGCGAGGGCGCCAACGGCGTGGCCGGCGATCCCGAGTGGAAGGAAAATCCACGCGCCGCGCGATCTGCCCTTGCTGACGTTGTTGAACGCGGGATAACGCGCCACCATCTCCTCGTACGATTCGAGATAGACTGGCAGGCACCGCTGGATCGTTTCGGCGTACGGCCCCACGGATTGCGGCGGCTTCAGATGCCGGAACGACCGCATCAGCGGATCGAGCCACCCCGATTCGCGCAACAGCGCCAGCGGCGCTCCCGGCTCGTCCGCGACAACGACGGCACCCGCTTCGCATTCGAGCGCAAGGATGGCCTCGGTCAGAACGGAATCGGCGACTTCGTCCTGCG
>JADGQU010000393.1 GCA_017881545.1 Gemmatimonadaceae bacterium | reverse complement strand
GAATCCGCATCCACGCCGTCGTCTGCTCCGTCCACGCCGTACTCGTCGGTGACCGAGGTCCCCGCTCTCAACTCGATATTGCTCGACGCCGCCACCGAGATCGCCGCAAGCACACGCTCCGCCACCGCGTCGGAGTGGTACAGCTTCGACTTTCTGCACGTGACGCGCACTTCGACGGATCCCTTTTCGGGAAGAAAATCCTGCCATCGGACTTTTTTCGATCGCCGCTCGAGCTCGTAGAAAGTGCTGGCGTGAAATCCGCCCAGTCTGACCAGCACGCGGCTCGCGGTGCGGAGCCAGAGATTCGCCTGGTAGACGCGATCCAGGTCGCCGTCGAAGGCGACTCCTCCGATTTCCTGCCTCGCTCTCACGCCGAGTGATTTGAGCTCGCCCGCGGCGATGGATTCGAGCCCTGGCGCCGTTGGCGCGAAGATCTGGAATCGCGGGGAAGGGGAGGGAATAGGGAAGGCGGAAGAGGAAGCGGTAGGAGCCTTTGGCATGGTCGCTCAGCTTACCATGCCGGCTTCTTCGTGTCGAGCGGGGTCGTCGCGACTCTTTGGCATGCCATGATGCTGAGCCGCAGCCAACCCTTCACACCGTAGCTCCTCAGCTGACAGGGGGGCGGAATACTTAGTGCGTGTATCAGCCAGTGTGTCGAAGAGAATAACAAGGGAGTCAGCTCGGCAGCTGCTCCATGATCGCTTTGGGCATCAGGATTTCAGGCTTGGGCAGTGGGCACCGATCGACGCCGTTCTCTCGGGCGAGGACGCGTTGGTCGTCATGCCGACCGGGAGCGGGAAATCACTGATCTATCAGCTGCCCGCCGTGGTGCTGCCCGGGCTCACGGTCGTCGTCAGTCCGCTCATTGCGCTCATGAAGGACCAGCACGACAAGCTTTCCGCGCAGGGCGTGAGCTCCGTCGCCATGCATTCGCATCTCTCTACCGCCGAGTCGCGGGAAGCGCACCGCCAGATCGCCGAGGGCGAAGGAGAAATCCTCTACCTCACTCCCGAGCGCTTCAAGGACAGGGCTTTCTTCGAGCATCTGCTTTCGCGCCCGATCAGTCTCTTCGTCATAGACGAAGCGCATTGCGTGAGTCAGTGGGGCCACGATTTCCGCCCCGACTATCTCTCCCTTGGTGCAATCTCCAAGCGACTCGGCCGGCCGCCGGTGCTAGCGCTCACGGCCACCGCAACCGCTCACGTTCAGGCTGACATCATCCGACAGCTCGGCATGAAGGATCCGCATATCACGATCACGGGATTCGCCCGCCCGAATCTCCGCTTCGAGGTGGTTCGCACCGTCAACGATCAGCTCAAGGATGCGACGCTTCGCCACGCTCTCCAGGAATTCGAGGGCTCGGGCGTGATCTACGTCGCGACTGTGAAAGAGGCCGAGCGACTGTACGCGGCGCTGGCCGGGGAGTTCAGCATCGGGATTTATCACGGTAAGCGGCCGGCGGCCGATCGGAAGGATGTTCAGAACCGTTTCATGGCGGGCGAGCTGAAGGCGATCATCGCCACCAACGCTTTCGGGCTCGGCATTGACAAGCAGGATCTGCGCTGGGTGATCCACTACCATTTTCCGGGCTCGATCGAGGCGTACTACCAGGAAGCCGGCAGGGCGGGGCGGGATGGCCAGCCCGCGATCTGCAGGGTGCTGTATCGCGTCGAGGACAAGCGGATACAATCGTACTTCCTGGGCGGAAAATATCCGGAGGTGCAGGAGGCGGCACAGGTCGCGCTGGCGCTCGAGAAGTATCCGCTGAAGACGCAGGTGCTGCTCGACGATATCGTCGAGATCACGGGAATTCCCTCGCGCAAGGCAAAGATCGTGTTCGCGCTACTCAAGCGTCACGGACTGGTGCGCGAGCACCGCGGCGGAAAGTGGGAACGGTTCGGCGACAATCTTTGCGCGGTGGATCTGAGCGCGGATCTCCAGGACTACGAAGAGCGGCGCGCGATGGATCAGGAGAAGCTTCGCACGATGATCCAGTTCTGCCAGACGACGCAGTGCCGCACCCGCTATATCCTCGAGCATTTCGGCGAGGAGATCGACGCCGAGTGGACCTGCGGCAACTGCGATGCGTGCGACGCCATGGAATCCATGGATCTGATGGCGCAGGGCATGAACGGCGGCCAAGTCCCGCATCGCGTCGCGTAGCCGGCATCTACAAGCCGGAGCAGGGAAGCCGGTCGTAGCGCCCTCTGGTTTTCACTAAGTTATTGCAATGCAGAAGTCGCTAGCGATCAAGATCCTGCGGGGTTCATACTTCCTCGCCCTCGCGCTCGTCGCCGCCTACGTGCCGCGGCTGCTCGGACTTCCGGAGGCCGCCCAGAACAAGGCTGACGTTGCCACCACGCTCGCTCTGTTCATGCAGGGAGTGGTCTGGACCAACATCATCATCAGCCACTACGTCCAGCGAAATGTCGAAACCCACGCCAGCGATGGCAGCAGCATCACGACGTTCAAAGCCCTCGGCGCCGTCGCGCGTCTCATCGTCTGGATAATTCTCGGCCTTGTGGCGCTCTCGAATCTCAATATCGAGATCAGGCCGCTGCTAACCGGCCTCGGGATCGGCGGACTCGCAATTGCGCTCGCGGTTCAGAACATTCTTGGCGATCTGTTCGCCGCCATCTCGATCGTGATAGACAAGCCGTTCGTAGTCGGCGACTCTATTTCAGTGGAGAACTATCGCGGCAAGGTCGAGCACATCGGCCTAAAGACCACGCGAGTGCGGAGCGAGTCGGGGGAGCTGATCATTTTCTCCAACGGCGAGCTGCTCAAGAGCAAAATCCGAAACTATTCTCGATAGAAAGTCGTTCCGCGCGATTAACTACTGCACTCACTGCTGCCCGCTTCCTGCTGCCCGCTTCCCGCTACCTGCGAAATATCCAGACAGGCTGCGGTGGCGTAATGGCAGTGGCAAAACGTGGTTTTCATCTTTCATCCACCGAGATCGGTCCCGTTGTAGGCAGCGGGTAGCGGTCAGCGGCCAGCGGGAAGCAGGCGGCAGTCT
>JADGQU010000392.1 GCA_017881545.1 Gemmatimonadaceae bacterium | reverse complement strand
TCATCCGATCACGGACGGGGGTGCCGGGCCGGAGCTACGCTTGACGACGTCAACGGCCGGCACGAGTTACGTGTGGGTAGTGGCCCGCACATCCTGTTCCGAGAGCATGGCCGAGTTCCGCATCGACGTCGCACCTCTCCGAAGGCGGAGCGCAGGACATTAGCGGCACGCCACAGCCCCGCTTTGGGGTTGCGGTCGGTCGGGCAGGGGGTATTTGAACCCCCGACCACCTGAACCCCATCTCCGCGTCTGTCTCGGGACATACGCGGATATCTCCTGTCCAGAGCTTCTTACCTCGGTCTGGACTTGTCCGTACCTGTGCGAAAGCGCGCGAGTGGACGCGGTTAGACTCCTCTTTCGAGGCATTCCACCCTCGGTCCTCGGTGGCGCGACTGAATCTCGCGGATTTCCTCCTCGGTGCTGCCCATGCCGGCGAAAGCGGCGCTGGAGCTTTTCCTAACGTCGTCGTCATCGAGCTGGTGGACTACGAGCATGGGCCATGCAACTCGATGATCGATCCAGCTCATAACTGAAGCCTTTGCAGCCATCACTTACCGGAGCCGTACAATTGCAGTGCGGCCCACACGCGCGGTGCGACGGCGCGTCGGATCATCTCCATCTGGGTCGTCCGTAATGCCTCCGCGGGACTCGACCCTTTGCGCAATTCACGGTGAAACATGATCGACATCTCACGCGTCGGCGCGTCCTCGACCTCCCACAGTGTCCCCACGACACTTCCGGCGCCAGCGACGAGGAATGCGTCGACGATAGTGTAGGTTCCTGACGTTTCTGGCGACGAGATCGCCGTCCGGCAACCTGCGAGAACGACCGTCCGAACGTCATGGAGCGGAAGCGCGGCGATCTCCGCGCCCGTGAGTTTTCCTTCATCGTCAGCCGTCCTTGTGAGAATCAGGTGCGGCGGCATCGCCTCGCCGAGTCCTGCGTTGGCGTGAACAGCGAAATGCGCGGCGTCGCAGTATGGGAGCGCGCCAACGACTCGCTCCTTCGTAGCGTCGGGTCCAAGCAGCATTGCTCTGGACGGATACATTGCGGCGATCTCTTTGGCCTCAGACTCCGCTGCGGGGAGAGATGCCAGTGAGTCAGATCGCTCGAATGCTAGAGAGTTCCCGACAGACAGCAACGCACCCGATGTCGTCGTTCTCGTGTGTAGGGCGCGTAGGTAAGACGAGAGGCTGGGAGTCACGACAACGGCGTGGTCTTGAATGAGGCAGTGGTTGTTGCCGCTCATGAGGGCGCCGAAGGGCACCCCGCTGAACGCGGGATCGCGGACAAATACGAGCGTGTCGGCTGTGGCGGTGAGCTTCTCGATCGGTGTGATGGCCAGCGAGCCTCCGGTGTTCTGGAAGCTGAGATGATCGCTATGCGCGATTGCCTGCTCGAATGCTGAAACGAGCCGCTCAACCTGCAGGCGGTTAGCAGCGACGGTTGTCCGAGTCAGGCCGAGCGAGCTGCTCGCGTAGATAACGAGTCGATCGTCGAACAAACCATACGTGATGACGAGCGTCCGTGCCGGCAAACTAGTGGAGAATCAATCTTGCTAAACTGAGTTTGAGTATGCGCCCGAAGTGGCAACGAGAGTGAGGGAGGGTGAGCCATGTCGGAGAAGAAGTACATCGTTCGGTTGAGCGAGCAAGAGCGTGCAGATCTGATCGGTGTTGTGAATACCGAGGAGCGGGTTGCAAAGAGGAAGCGGAGACGAGCCCAGATTCTGCTGAAGATTGATGAAGGTGAGCACGGTCCGGCATGGACGGACGAGCGAGCGGCCGAGGCGTTCGACGTGCATGTAGTTTCGGTTCAAAAGATTCGGCAGCAGTTGGTGATCGAGGGGTTTGAGGCGACGTTGAACCGGAAACGTCAGGATCCGCCGCCGAGAAGGCCTGTGTTCGATGAGGGAAAGGAACGAACGCTGGTGGCACTTGCCCAAGGCGAGCCTCCGGCGGGGCGGGCGCGCTGGACCTTACATCTGTTGGCCGACGAACTGGTGCGCCTTGAAGTGGTCGACACGGTGAGCTACGAAACAGTCCGGAAGGCGCTTAAAAAAACTCCCTCGATCCCCACCGGCAGGTCGCTTGGGTGATTCCACCGGATCACGATGGCGAATATGTGGCACGGATGGAAGACGTCCTTGCGGTCTATCGACGCCCACATGATGCGAGCGCGCCAGTTGTGTGTATGGACGAGATGCCGGTGCAACTGACCAAAGAAACCCGTCAGCCGATTCCGGCTGGGCCGGGACATCCGCGCCGGATCGACTACGAGTATGAGCGGAATGGGACAGCCAACATCTTCATGTTCGTTGAGCCGCTCGTGGGCTTTCGCCAGACTCTGGTTACGGAACATCGCACACGAGTCGATTGGGCGATGGCTCTTCGAGATTTGGTCGACGGTCGCTACGCGGATGCAAACGTGATCGTGCTGATCATGGACAACCTGAACACCCACACGCTGGGATCGCTCTATGAAGCGTTCCAACCTGCCGAGGCTCGGCGACTGGCCCAGCGGCTGGAGATCCACTACACACCAAAGCACGGAAGCTGGCTCAACATGGCAGAGAACGAGTTGAGTGCCCTGAGCCGACAGTGCCTGTCGAGGCGCATCGGCACGATCGAGCAATTAAAGAGCGAAGTCGCGGCCTGGGAAGCGCCGCGCAACCAAGATCAGGTGCGTATTCAGTGGCGTTTCACCATCGACCAAGCACGCATCAAGCTACATAAACTCTACCCGGAGATTCAAAATTGACGAGCTACTAGGTGGCCTCCGCGAGTCCACTAGTATATCGTTTCACTAAAAACTAGCTATATCAGGTCGGCGTTGGTATGCTGGCTCATGCCGACAGCATCCAAGCGCCCGAAGCCCATTCTCTCCGAGGAAGAACGTCGCCATCTCGAAGAACTGACCCGCTCTCGTGCGGCGCCTAAACGCGAGGTTGAGCGCGCCCAGATTCTCCTTCAGTTTGTGGATGGACGAGAGAGCGACAACGATGCGGGAGCGCCGATCGGCGG
>JADGQU010000101.1 GCA_017881545.1 Gemmatimonadaceae bacterium | reverse complement strand
CCTTCTTCGTGCCCATCTCCATTCCGGACGGACTCACCAAATCCGCGTTCATCTCGCGTCTATCGGCCATCCTGTCATGGGCGACGACGTGTATGGCGGCGGGGGAGGACGTCGTGTGGCCGGACTTCCTCCCAAGCGGCATTTCCTGCACGCGGCCTGGCTCGCGTTCAATCACCCCGTGACAGGTGAGCCGCTCGACTTCCGCTCTCCGCTTCCGGAGGATCTGCGCCGCGCGCTCACCGTGATCGCGGGAGAGCACGCCGTTCCGGACGACGCCGACCCGCTCACCGCGCTTCGATTCTATGACTGACGCCGTCACGCTGCCTCCCGAGCAGATCGTCCAGGAAGAGCCGCACGTACCGACCCGGCGCCTGCTAGTGTTCAACATTGGCGGCAGCTCGTTCGCGTGCGACATGGACTCGTTTCGCGAGATCGTTCCGATGCAGCACATCACGAGGCTGCCGGGGGCGCCGAACACCGTGCGCGGGCTTATCAATCTGCGCGGGACAATTGTCACGGTAATCGACGGCGGCACATCGCTCGGCAAGCAGGCCTATGGGCGCGCGGAGGGGCTGATCCTGCTGGTCGATTATTTCGACCGATGGATCGGGGTCGGCGTCGACGACGTTCGCGACATTCAGGATGTACCGATAGATCAATTCGGGGCGGCGGATCAGGCGGAAATCCCGCTGCCGGGCGCGGTAACTGGAGCAGTCGAGATCGAGGGGAAGCGCGTCCTCGTGCTCGACATCAAGACAGTGGTTCAGCAAGTCATCGGACAAGGGAGGTAGGGTGAGCAGTACTGTGCTGGTTTGCGACGACGCCGTGTTCATGCGGACGATGGTAAGCGACATCCTTTCCCAGGCCGGGTTCACGGTCGTCGGGGAAGCGGAAAACGGAAAGCAGGCTGTTGAGAAATACCAACAGCTGAAGCCGGACCTGGTGACGATGGACATCATCATGCCGGAGATGGGTGGAATCGAAGCGGTGAAGCAGATTACCCAGCTCGATCCAGCCGCGCGGATTCTCATGTGCAGCGCAATGGGGCAGCAGGCCCTGGTGCAGGAAGCGCTGCAGGCGGGCGCGCGCGATTTCGTGGTGAAGCCGTTCCAGCCGAGCCGCGTTCTCGAAGCGGTGCAGCGGGTGCTGGCCTAGGTGGACACCGGTCGCTACGCCAAGCTTTTTCTTTCGGAGAGCCGTGAAAACCTCTCCGAGATAAACAACGCGCTCCTGGACTTGGAGCGCGGTGGGAGCGACACGGCCATAGCGCGCCTCTTTCGCGCGGTTCACACCATGAAGGGCATGGGAGCCGCGATGGGCTACACCTCGGTAGCGGAGCTGTCGCACGAGCTGGAAACACTTCTCGACAAGGTCAGGAACGGCACGCTCGTGGTGACGCGGCCGATCATCGACACGCTGTTCTCCGGCGTGGACGCGTTGGAGCAGGCAGTGGACCTGGCAACGGGTCCGGCTCCGCAGCAGCTCGACGTAAAGGAGATCATCGCCCGCATCCAGACGGCCTCGAGCGAGGAGGCACCGCAGACGTTCACGTCAGAGTTCGCGATCGCAGGCGTCGACAAGAAGGGCCCGGCAGCGTCTGAACCTTCGACTCCGTCGGCGCAAAAGACGTCGCGACACATCCGCATCGACGCAAAGCGCCTCGACACACTGATGAACGTCGTCGGCGAGCTCGTGATCGCGCGCGACCGCATCGCGAAGATCGCCGAGCAGATGGGCGACGAGGCGCTGCTCGAGGCGACCCGCCGTGCCTCGGAGATACTGGCCACGCTCCAGAACGAGATCATGACGAGCCGCATGGTTCCGGTGTGGCAGGTATTCGAGCGTTTTCCGCGAGTGGTACGCGACACCGCGCGCGCTCTCGGGAAGGATGTGGATTTCAAGATCGAAGGCCGGGAGATCGAGCTCGATCGCTCGATGCTCGACGAGATGGGCGAGCCGGTGCTGCATTTGCTGCGCAACTCGCTCGACCACGGCATCGAGACGCCCGACGCCCGGGAGAAAGCCGATAAGCCACGCATGGCGACTCTGACACTTACGGCGGAGCGTGACCGCGCAACGGTGCTCATCCGCGTGACCGACGACGGGCGCGGAATCGACCAGGCGCGGGTGCTTCCGCGCGCGAAGAAGTTGGGCCTCGTCGACCAGAACACCACGAAGCTGACCGAGCAGGAGCTGGTCGCGATCATCTCGCGCCCCGGCTTCTCCACGTCGGAGAAGGTGACGGAGATCTCGGGGCGGGGCGTCGGGTTCGACATCGTCGCCACCCGCGTGCGCGCCCTCGGCGGCTCGCTCGAGGTGCACACCGATGCGGGGCTCGGTACGAGCGTGAGCATGCGTCTCCCGCTCACGATCGCCATCTCCCGCGCCCTCCTGGCAAGGGTCGACAAGGAAGTCTACGCCATCCCTCTGACGCACGTGCTCGAGACATTCAGTCTCTCGCAGCCGATGCTCCTCCAGTCGAAGGGCAGGCAGGTCGTCGCCATCCGCGACGATCTTTTCACGGCAATCTGGCTGCGTGAGCGCGTCGGTCTGCCTCCGGCCGCCAGCGCGGCCAGCGGTCAGGTCGTTCTCATCGAGCTGGCAGAGCGGCGCGCCGCGCTCATCGTCGACGAGTTCATCGGCCAGCAGGAAATCGTCGTCAAGCAGTTCGACGGCGTGAGCGGCAGCAAAACTCTTTTCAGCGGCGCGACCATTCTTGGCGACGGATCGCCCGCTCTCATCGTGGACGCCTCCAGTCTTCTCTGAAATGACCACTCCCCGCAATACACCACCCGGCGAGGGCGCTACGGCGCTCCTCAGTAGTGCGCGTCTCGACGCTCTCCGCGAGGTTGCCAACATTGGCGCCGGCCACGCCGCGACTGCTCTTTCGACGCTGACGGGCACGCGCATCATGATCAGCGTGCCGATGGTCAACATCGTTCCGCCCGGTGACTTCGTGCCGGAGATCTCTCCCGGCGTTGAGATCGTCGCCGTCCAGATGGGCATGAGCGGCGACATCGGCGGTCAGACGGTGTTTCTACTCGCGATCCAGGCGGGTCTCAGACTGGCGGAGCGAATGCTGCGGCGGAAGCGCGGCACGTCCGAGAGTCTTGGCCTGCTCGAGCAGTCGGCGCTGAAGGAGGCGGGAAACATTCTCGCCGGCGCGTACCTCACCGCGCTCAGCGAGTTTCTCGACATGCGTCTCATGCTTTCTCCGCCATTGCTCACGACCGGGCAGACCACGGAGGCTCTGAAGACACTGGGCGATCGCGCGCCGCAGGCCGAGTCGCCGATCCTTTGCGTGGAGACGGAGTTCTTCCTCGAGGAGCCGGTGGAGAGCCTGCACGGATTCTTCCTGCTCGTCCCAGACCCGAAGGCATTCGACGCCATCTTCCGCGCAGTGCGCGTAGAGTAGCCTATGAGCGCAGCGGCAACTGCCCGCCCGCCGGCAGTCGCTCACGGAGGTGAGATCGACATCCTCCGCTCGTTCGCCCGCCGAATCGATCCTTCGGATGCGGGCGCGTACAACAACCTGGGCGTACTCTATTTTCGAAAGGGACTGACGGACGAGGCGATCGTCGCGTTCTCCCGCGCGCTGGCGCTCGACGAGCGGATGGGCGTAGCCAGACGAAATCTCGAGATTGCTTATGGGGACAGTGGCATCGTCGAGCGGCGCCTGCACGAGCTCGACGAACGGCTGCGCACCAATCCCGAGGACCTCGAGGCGCTCGTCCAAAGCGGGATCGCTGAGAAGACGGCTGGACGCCTCGAACGCGCGCACACTCTCTTTGAGCGGGCAATCGAGCTCGACACCGACAGCTCCGTTCTCCATTTCCTTCTCGCCGAGACTCTCTACAACCGCGGACTACACGAAGATGCGATGCGCTCTGTCAGGCGGTCGATCGAGCTGAATCCCGAGAATCCTGACGCGCTCTATCTAATCGGCTTCATACTCGGCGACCTGGGCCGCGGCGAAGAAGCTGCCGAGGCGAATCGCCGCGCGGTGTTGCTGAACCCGACGCTCGTGCGCGCGCAGGCAAATCTCTCGCTCGAGATACATCGGCACGACGTGACGCCCAGCCACCAGCAGAAAACGCCGGCCGGCGCGCACATCACACTCGGCCGCGCGCTGAGGCAGAAGGGATATTTTCAGGAAGCACTCAGGGAGTACGAGAAGGCGATCGAAGGCGGCGAAGCAAACGCCGAAGTTCTCCAGGCGATGCTCGAGCTGTACCTGCTCCAACGCGACACTGGCGCCGCCATCGCCACGGCCGAGCGGTTCGCTCGCGAGTTCTCCCCAACCGCGAAAACATGGAACGGACGCGGCGTCGCCCTACAGCTCGAGGGAAGACACGCGGAGGCGGAAGAGAGCTACAACAAGGCGCTCGAGATCGACCCGAGCTACCCGTTCTCGCAAAACAACCTCGGCGTGCTGCTCTGGCACAAGAACGACACCAAATCGGCGATCAATTCGTTCAGGCGCGCATTGCAGGCGGCCGCGCCTCCGGTGGAAGCCCGCCTGAACCTCGCGCTTGGGTTGTTCAGGCGGAAGCACACGGAGCTCGCGCTCGAAGCGTTTCGACAGGTACTGAGCGCCGCGCCTGAGCACCCAGTGGCATGGAACGGCATTGGTCTCATACTGGTCGAGCTCGAGAAGTATGCCGATGCGCGGAACGCGTTTGCCCGCGCGATCCAGGCAAATCCGGATTTTGCCGAAGCGCACTACAACATGAGCTTCACGCTCTCCAACCTCGGCGATTTCGCGTCGGCGCTACGCGAGACAAAGCGCGCGCTGGCGCTCGATCCGATGTACACGCCGCAGAAGCTCGAGCTGGCGATCGAGCTTCCGCACGAGGAGATAAGGCTCACCGTCGCTCCGCCGATCACGGAGTCGGGCGAAACGGTCGATCACGTCGAAGACTTCCACTTCGACCCCGCCATCATCGAGGCGTTGTTCGCCGAGAAGCCGGCGAGGCCGGGCACCGCGACGCAGGATGCGATGGCGGGGTTCTCGCTCGCGCGCGACCTGATCA
Source organism: Gemmatimonadaceae bacterium (assembly GCA_017881545.1). Classification (GTDB taxonomy): domain Bacteria; phylum Gemmatimonadota; class Gemmatimonadetes; order Gemmatimonadales; family Gemmatimonadaceae; genus UBA4720. The sequence continues at coordinate 2,672 of JADGQU010000101.1, read as the reverse complement.
CGAAGGGCCTGTACGATCGCGCCCAGGCGGAGATCGCGCGCGTTCTCTCTCGCGGCGGCGACAAGGTTCTCGGCTTCGTGCTGGCCGGCGACGGATTCGCGGCGCAGGGGCTGCACGGAGAAGCGCTCGAGAGATATCGCCGCGCGCTCGATATGGAGGAGACGAACACCTACGCGCGGCAAGGCACTGCGCGGTCGTTGCTCGCGCTCGGACGCGCGGAGCAGGCGCGACCGTACGCCGAGGCTCTCGTCGGGGCGGGAAGCACCGATGTCAACCTGCTACTGCTCGCCGCGGAGGCGCGCGTGGCTTCGCTCGACAATCCGGGCGCGCGCGAGATTCTGCTCACGCTCAGGAAAAGCGAGGCGCGGAACGCCAACGTCTTGAAGCGCGTCGGCGATCTTTACGCGGCACTCGGTGACGGGAACGAGGCGATCGGCGCGTACCGCTCGAGCCTCGGCATCGACGAGCGGCAGGCGGAGACGAGGATCGCGCTCGGACGGCTCCTCGCCAAGGCTGGCGACGACACGGCGGCGATCAGAGAGCTGGAGACGGTTCTCGTCACCGCGCCGAATCATGACGCAGCCGTAGTGGAGTTGGTGGGGCCATACCGGCGCACCGGTCGGTCGCGAAGCGCGCTGCCAAGGATCGTGGCGCTCATCCGCCGCGATGTCTATCACTTCGAAGCGCTGATCGCACTCGGAGAGATCCTGATAGATCTCGCCCGCGAAGCCGATGCCATGCATGCATTCGAGCGGGTGCTGCGGTTCGATCCCAATCACGGTGAAGCGCTGCGCTACCGCAGGCTGCTGCTGCGAGGACGTATCTAATGGCGATCGAGGGACCCCTTCGCGAGCTCGGCATCCACGACGTCTTCCAGCTCCTCGACCTGAGCAGGAAGACGGGAACGCTGCGCGTGTATTCTCCCGAGAGGAACAACGAGGGAAGCGTCTATTTCGACGCCGGGACGATCGTCGCCGCGACGATGAAGAGCAATCCGCACCTTCTCGGCACCATTCTCGAAAGATCCGGGAAGGCGACTCCGGCGGATCTCGCCCGCGCCACCGCCATGCAACGCGCCGGCGACAAGCGCAGGGTCGGTGAGATTCTCGTTGCCCATGGCATCGTGACGCCGCGCGACATCGACCGCTTCATGAGGCAGCAGATCGAGACCGTCGTCTTCGACCTGATGTCGTGGTCCGAAGGATTCTTCTCGTTCACGGAGGAGCCGCCGCGACCCATTCGCAAGGACATTGCGGTGCGCGTGAGCACGGAATCGCTGCTGATGGAAGGCGCGCGACGCATCGACGAATGGTCGCGCATGGCCGACAAGATTCCGGACGCGCGGGTGATCCCGCTGCTCGCTCCCCTCGACGACGGGCCGGAGTCGTTCATCGATCTCCTTCCGCGCGAGTGGGAAGTGCTCTCGATCATCGATGGCGAGCGGAACGTGCACGAGATCGCGAAGCGTCTCGTGCTCCCGGAGTTCGAGGTTGCAAAGATCATCTACGGTATGTTGAGCACCGGGCTGATAGACATTACTCCACAGGAAAATGACGCCCCCATTGCCTGAGTCGGCGCGGACGTTGTTCGCGACCGCCATCGGCGAAGCCGAGCAGACTGCGTTGCTGCTCGACTCTGGTGGCAAGCCCCTGGCTGGGAGCTACATAGACCAGAGCGGGCGCGACATCTCGGCCGAGATCGGCGCGGCACTGAGCGGCGTCGGCACCGAAGTGACGCGATCAATGCGGCTCCTCTCGATCGGAGGCTGGACGGCGGTGGTTGTAGAGACCGATGCGGCGACAATCGCGCTTGCTCCGGCCACGCAGGAAGCCGTCGTAGTGCTTGCGTCGTCGCTCACGGTTCCGCTCGGGCTCGTCCGCCGCGTCCTCACGCGATCGGTCGCGCTCGCGATCAACTGGATGCGGGGGCGCGTATGAAGGCACTTGCTCAAGTGGTGGCCAATCTCTCTCGTGTGCCCGGCGTCGTCGCGGCGATGGTCGTCGGCACTATTGATGGGCTCATCGTCGAAACCAGCCCCGTAATCGGCGCCGCCGCGGGCGGCGCCGATCCGCGGAAGCCTACCGCCGCACTCGCCGCCTATCTTTATTCGAAGGTGACTCGCGCGTCCGACGCGGCGAGACTTGGCACGCCCACGTTCATGCGGCTCGAAGCCGAGCGGGGTCACATCTTCGTCGTGGGCGCCCGGGACGTCGTGCTCGTCACGATCGTCACGACCGACGCCAACCTGGGACGAGTGAGACTCGAGATGATGAACGCAGCCCGAGAGAATTCATGAGCGATCCGACAGTGGCTGAGGGCTGGGTCGCGGCGCCACTTACGCGACTGAAAGATGACGCACGTCTCATCTCCGGGGTTCTCCTCTACCCGAGTGGCCGGGCCGTCGGACAGTTCGGCTTCTCAAACGCCGCCGATGTGATGTCCATCTGCGCCCTCACGTCCGCCATCAACGCTTCGGCGCGGGAGCTGGGACGCCAGCTCGACGGCAATCCTTTCTACGAGATGCACCATGCCGGAGCGGAAAGGCAGGTATTCATGGCCCGCGCTTCGGCCGGCGCACAGGAATTCCTGTTCGTGGGAGTGTTCGACCGCGAGAGCTCGTTCGGCGTGGTGGAGATTTACTTCGCGGAGTTTCAGAAGGCGCTCGAGAGACT
>JADGQU010000011.1 GCA_017881545.1 Gemmatimonadaceae bacterium | reverse complement strand
CCGTGGAACTCGTTCGTTCCAGTCTTGGTCACGGCATTGATGAGAAGTCCGCCGAAGTTGCCCTGACGCACGTCGAACGGCGACAGAAGCACCTGGTACTCCTTCACGGCGTCGAGCGGAATCGACTTGGCGTTGGCCTGCGCTCCCGGCTGCCCGGTCGTGCCAATGCCGAAGAGATCGCCCGATGCAGCGCCATCGATTTGAATTGCGTTCTGCCGGAGGTTCACGCCGCCGCCGGAGAGTCCACCCGTTGCGGTGGAAACCTGCGGCACCAGCTGAACGAAGTCCGCGAAGTTGCGGCTAAGCGTCGGAAGACGGCGAAGGAGCGAGTCTCCAACGGTGGTTCCCGTTCCGGTCTTGCTCGGGTTGATCACGGGAGTCGCTTCCGCGGAAACCGTGACCGTCTGGAGCACTGTACTCTGTTGCCTGAGTTGGAAGTCCTCGCGGATCGTCTGGCCAAGGCTCACAGTACGGTTGTCGCGCGTGATCGGCTCAAAACCGATGCGGCGGACCGTTACCGAGTAGCCTGCGTCGGGCTCAACGCCCTGGACGCTGTACTGGCCGTTGGCGCGGGTGATGCCGCCTGCGCTGGCGCCCGTCCTGGGGTTTCGTATCTGAATCTGGGCGCCTTCGACTGGCGTTCCATTCGCGTCGGTCACCGTGCCACTGATAGCTCCGGTCGTCACGCCCTGGGCAAGGAGACGAGCCGAAGCTCCAGTCACCAGTGCCAAGGCCGCAGCGACAGTCAAAAACAGACGTGTCTTGAGCATGTACTCTCGAAAAAAAGGTGGGGGGAAGCCCTAAGGTAGCGTCGGGAAGAAGAGAACTGCAAGAGAATTGTGTCACCACTTGGCAACGACTGCGACACTCGCCGTTTTCTAGCTGTCGTCTGCCGCGCGGCGCGTTTTCGTCAGGAAAAAAATCGGAATTCCGAGCAGAATCACCCCGATCACCGCGAGCGTCGCGATTCGACTCGCCGGGTCGATGATCGCGTTCCCGAGCAGCAAGATGGTCGCGACTATGAAGATCGCGGGAACCACTGGATAACCCGGAACCCGGAAGGGGGGTTGGTACCCGGGCCGGCGGCGGAGAATGAAGACGGCGCCAACCGCCAGAGCATAGAAGGGCACGATCGCGGTCACGAAGGTGTCGGCGAGCTGCTCAAACGTCCCGGCGAGGACGAAGACTCCCCCCAGCGTTGCGCCGAGCCAGATCGCCACACCTGGAGTGTGGAATTTCCGGTCGACCTTTGCTATGGGCTTGAAGAGCAGCCCGTCGGCAGCCATGGCGAAAAGGACCCGCGAGCCGGTCATCACCGACCCATTGAGTGTTCCGAAGGTAGATATCATCACTGCAATCGAGACGAATGCCACGCCGGCCGTCCCCATCAACCTGTCGGCTACATCGGCCGCGACCAGCTTCGAGTGCCTGATCTCCTCGACCGGGAGGACGGCCAGGTAGGCGAGGTTTGCGAGCAGATACAGCGTGATGATTATGAGCGTACCAAGGATCAGAACGCGGGGAAGATTCTTCTCCGGGTCCTTCACCTCGCCACCGACGAAGCTGACGTCGGCCCAGCCATCGTAGACCCAGAGCACCGACACCAGCGCGAGCCCGAAGCGGCCGAAGGCAAAGCTTCCCGGTGGAACCGCCGGCGTGAAGTGGCCGCCAGTCTGCGGCAATCCAATCACGAGAGCGAGTATGATGAGGAGGAGCAGTGCCCCCGTCTTGGCCAACGTCGTGACGTTCTGCACGAGTGAGCCCCATTTGATCCCGACGTAATTGAACGTCGCCGTCAACAGGATCGCGACGGCCGCGATGTAGTGGACGTACCTGCTGTAAGGCTCGACCCGCGGGTCGTGGCCGAGTACGCGAACCAGATATTCCGAGAAAGTGGTGGAGATGGCGCCGAGGGCCGCGGCGCGAATGATGACCAGCTCGGACCAGCCAAAGAGAAAAGCGGGCAGTCGTCCCCACGTCTCGCGAATGAAGACGTACACTCCGCCAGTGCGCGGGAATACGCCGGCAACTTCGGCGAGTGTCAGTGCGCCGCAAAGAGCGAAGAGACCGCCGGTGAGCCAGATCGCGAGAAGCGGTAGCGGACCGGGAAGCTTGTCCGCGATTCCGGCCGGCGAACGGAAAATTCCAGAGCCGATCGTCGAGCCGACGAGAACCGCGACCGCGCTCCACATTCCGAGACGGCGTGGAAGCGCTGAGGCGCGCGCGAACGTCGAGTCCGTCGCCGCCGATCGCGAAGAATCAGCGAGGATCGGGTCGGTCATTCGCATACGCTAGTGCAAAGCACCTCGATGCGCGAGTAGCTTTATGTGCGCGGAGAATTCTCCTCCGCGCGTCCCGCACACTTCAATTGTCGCCAATGAATCAGCCGCTGGCTGAGACTATCTTCTGGATCGCCGCGGTTGCATGCGTCATCGCCGAAGTCGCCATACTGCGATCCACCTTTGCCGCTCGGTACGCAATCAAATCGGAGCTGGTACCCGCCTCGCCGCGAAGCAGCGAGCTGGCGTGGGCCGTCATCCCGGCACTGGCCCTTTCCGCCGTACTGGTCGCAACCTGGCAGAGAATCGAGGCTCGCCAGACCCACATGCAGATGATGGATCATTCCGGCATGCGCCAGTCCATGCAGATGCGTTCGGCGCATCCCGCACAACCGCGCAGCTGAGATGCTGACCATCAGGAGACTCGGTGGGCTCGCGCTCCTCATCGGGTTCGCGCAAGTGGTGTTCGGAGCGATCGTCCGGATCACAGGCTCCGGCCTGGGTTGCGGCGACCATTGGCCCGATTGCTTCGGCTCGTTCACACCCACACACAGCGGTCCAACCCTTCTCGTCGAGATCTCGCATCGCTACGGAGCCGCCGCGCTGTCGCTCGCGATCATCGCGCTGGTCGTGGTGGCATGGCTCAGGCGCACTGAGCCCGGCGTGGGCGGTCCGGGCGGGGTGCTGCGTCCTTCCCTGCTCTCGATCCTGCTCGTCGTCATCGCCGCGCTTTTTGGCGCCGTCACGGTCAAGATGGAGCTGAACCCGTTCGTTGTGGTCACTCACCTCGCGATTGCGATGTCGCTGCTGGCCGCGCTCGTTGTCGTCGTGGTGCGCGCCGGTGGTCTTGGCGCCGGCACCGTTCCCGCTCGTTACGAGCGAACATTTCGCTCGGCTACCGCAGCGGCGGGACTCACGTTTCTGGCGCTCGTATTCGGCGCATTTACCGCCAACACAGCCGGCGCCGCGATCTCGTGTCAGGGGTTTCCATGGTGCAGAGCAATCACGGTTGGCGGCGCTCCCCTCTACATCCAGATCGTGCACCGGATAATCGCGCTCCTCCTGCTCGGGCATCTGATTGGAATCACTATCGGTGTGCGCAAGCGCGCCGAGGCTCGAGCAATCCGCAAGGCTGCCTGGACAGCGCTCGGCATCGTGATTCTCCAGATCTTCGTGGCGGCGGCGATGGTCGAGATGCATTTGCCGCTGGCTCTCCGCTCACTTCATCAGGCGGTGGGAACGGCGCTCTGGATTTCCGTCGTCACTCTCGCCGCGCTCGCGGCTGGAACGCGCGGCCTGACCGATATCGAACAGATCGTGTACGAGTCGCCTTCGAGGGGCAAGTTCGCCACGCCTGAAGGGGTCGCCACCTAGATGGACATCACGGCACACGAGCAGGCGCAGCCATCGCTGCTGCGCGACATGGTGATGCTGACCAAGCCTCGCATCATCTCGCTGCTGCTGGTCACCACAATTGCGCCGATGTTCGTCGCCGGGAATCCGGGATGGCTGCTCGTGCTCATCGTACTGGTTGGCGGCTACCTCATGGCGGGAGGGGCGAACGCCGTCAACATGTACCTTGACAGCGACATCGACACGCAGATGTCGCGCACGCGTCTGCGACCGATTCCAAGCGGACGCATGGGCCCCAAGTCGGTGCTCGCGTTCGGAGTCGCTCTCGCCACTGCCGCCACCTTTCTGCTCGCGCGATTCACCAACGTTCTTGCCGCGCTGCTGGCCCTCGGTGGGTTCTACTTCTACATCTTCGTTTATACCCGCTGGCTCAAGCGAACGACGCCGCAGAACATCGTGATTGGCGGGGCCGCTGGCGCATTTCCCCCGCTCGTCGGTTGGGCGTCGATGACCGGCTCGATTGACCTGACCGCGGTTTTTCTTTTTCTCATCATCTTCTACTGGACGCCACCCCACTTCTGGGCGCTGGCGCTGCTCAAACAGAAAGATTACGGGCGAGCCGGAATTCCGATGGCGCCGCTGGTCTGGGGCGAGCGCGAGACGATGCGGCAGATGCTCTGGTACAACGTCATTCTCATCGCGCTCACCCTGCTGCCGTTCACCTTCGGCGCGTTTGGCATCATCTACCTCTTCTCCGCGGCTATCCTCGGTGGGATCCTGCTGGCGGGAGTAATTCGCGTCAACCGCGCCGTGGACTGGGCGAAGCCGGCGTGGTGGGTCTACAAGTACTCGCTTCTCTACCTCGCGCTCCTCTTCCTCGCGATGGTGATCGACCGCAAGGTGCTGGGAGCGTGACGGCGCCAGCTCAATTCGCTGTCTCGGCGCAGCGTCCCACGCCGCGCGAACAGCCGCCGGTAATATCGCCTCGTCCGCTTGGACGACTGCTTCCGAGAATACGCCCGTACATGTGGCGATTGGTCGTGGCGTTTGTGTGCCTGGTCGCGAGCGCGAGCATAGCGCTGGCCTTCCCGCAGATCGTGCGACACTTGCTCGACGCGGCATTCATCGACACGAACGCCGCGCTTCTGAACAAGATCGCGCTCGGACTCCTCGGGCTGTTCGCGATTCAGGCGGTGCTCAACTTCGTCCAGGTCTATTTCCTGACGTCGACGTCGGAGTTGGTGATCGCCCAGCTTCGCGAAGATCTGTTCGCGCATCTGGTGAGGCTGTCGCCGGGATTTTTCACCGAGCGCAGAACCGGCGAGCTCACCAGCCGCCTCTCGGCCGATACGACGGTGCTGCAGACTGTTCTGAGCTACAACCTCTCGGAGTTCGCGCGACAGACACTGTTTCTGATCGGTGGGATCATACTGCTCGTGATTACCGACAGCCGTCTCACGGCGACGACGCTGGCAGTCGTGCCGCTCGTGGTCGGAGCGGCGGTTGTTTTCGGGCGCGCCCTGCGGAAGGCCAGCACCGGAGTGCAGGACCGGATCGCTGAGGCAACGGGTACGGCCGACGAAGCGTTCTCGCAGATCCGGACGGTCCAGAGCTACACGGCGGAAGCCGAGGAAGTGCGCAGGTACGGAGCGCATCTGGGTCAGGTGATCGACGCGGCGATCCGCCGCGCGAAGATCCGCGGGACGTTCTTCGGGATTCTCACCTTCTGCGGATTCGGCGGCGTCGTCGCCGTGCTATGGCAGGGCGGACGTCAGGTGCTGGCGGGCAATCTCACCGCCGGCGCTCTCGTCTCTTTTCTTCTGTACGCGCTCTATGTAGCGGGTGCCGTCGGCTCGCTCGCATCTCTCTTCGGCGCGTATCAGGAAGCAGTGGGAGCCGCGCGACGTGTTTTCGATCTGCTCGAGACGGTGTCGTCAGTGAAGGATCCGGCGAGGCCGCTCAGGCTTCCGCGTCCGCTACGCGGCGAGATCATCGTAGACAACGTCACGTTCAGCTACAATCCGGCGCTGCCGGAGGTCCTCCAGGGTGTGTCGCTCAGAATCGGCGCCGGCGAAGTGGTGGCGCTGGTCGGTCCCAGCGGCGCCGGAAAGACGACGGTCGCATCACTGCTGCCGCGGTTCTGGGACATCACGTCAGGCCGGATCACGTTCGACGGCGTCGACATTCGCGATCTCTCGTTGGCCGATCTTCGCGGGGCGATCGGGATAGTGCCTCAGGAGCCGACCCTCTTCAGTGGGACAATACGCGAGAACATCGCCTACGCGGCGATTGGCGCTGATGGATCACGTCCCAGCGAAGAATCGATTCACGCTGCCGCGAAAGCCGCGCACGCGGTCGAATTCATCGAACGGCTACCCGATGGATTCGATACGAAGGTCGGCGAGCGTGGGGTCAAGCTCTCTGGTGGCCAGCGCCAACGGATCGCGATCGCGAGAGTTTTCCTGAAGAATCCGGCGCTTGTGATCCTCGACGAAGCGACATCCAGCCTCGATACCGAGAGCGAGAGACTGGTCGAGGAGGCGATGGAGGATCTGCTGCGCGAGCGTTCGACGCTCATCATCGCCCACCGATTGAGCACGGTGCTGCGCGCCGACAGACTGGTGGTGATCGATCGCGGCCAGATTGTGGAGGAAGGAAGTCACGAGGACCTGCTCGCTGCCGAAGGGGTTTACTCGCGGCTTTATCGGGGACAGTTCAGGCCGGGGGACGCGCTGGTCGGCTAACTCCACGGAAAACCGAAGACAAGAAACAAACTGAGAGAAATCCCTCTCATAACGAAGGATTCCAGCGCGAGCTATTCCCTTTGTCCGGGCGGTGGCGGTCCCGTGATCGGAGTGCTCGACGAAGTTGGTGAGCTGGGTGCAGTCGGCAGTATCGGCATCGCCGGCGTGCTCGAGGCGGCCGGACGAACGGTTTCAACCCCGGGCAAGGCTGACGTCGGCACATCCGGCGAGGCCCGCTGAATCTTGAAGGCGACACTCGCCTGGAGCCCAGCCCCGACCGTCACGCTGTCATCCGCGTATCCGAGACCCGGATGCCACGCGCGAATGCGATACTTGCCGGGTGGAACCCCGTCGATGCTGAACGTCCCGTTCGCCGCTGTCTGCGCGTAGTACGGGTGATCGAGCACAGCCATCCAGGCGTGCGTCCAGGGATGCTGCTCCGACACCACCTCGACCTCGGCGGCTTCCGTGAAACGATCGACTGGGACGACCTCTCCATCGTCGTTGAACGGCGCCACGGCAATGATGAGTCCGGTGCCTACGTTGATGAATCGGATGGTTTGCACTGCTCGATCGTCGTTGCCGGTATTCACCGTGCTGTTCGTCGGGATCACCTGCACGAACGGATCAAGTGTGCATGTGTCATTAGTAAGTTCGAAGCGGCGCTCGAGCGAGAATCCCTTCCCGCTCCGGATGTCCGTCAGCCACACGATGGCTCCGCCGACGCGCGTCCCCGAAAGAGTAAACTTTTTCTGCGCGATCGAGTTGCCGCATACCTTCTGATCGACCGACGGGCGCACTACCTCGGTAGCGGGCGGCGTTCCCTCGAAGTCAACGGTCCCCGCGATCGTGCCGCCGCCCACGACGGGAACGATCTTGTAAGGCGCGGCGGCGGGCGCGATGACCGCCGGCCGCGGTGCAACGCCGTCCTCAGGAGAGCGCGGGCCCTTCCTGGTGTGCGCGGAGGCGGTCTCGTCGTGCGAGCACGCCACCGCGGCGAGAGAAATTATTGAAAAGCCGAAGACCCGGCGGAGCATTTGATGGCGAGCCGAAGAGTGGAAGTTCGTTGATGAGGGCAAGCGATGTGCCGCCGCAAAGCGTCGTAGGTTCCATTGCTCATGACTCCGTGGCCTACTTCGCCTCGTACACGCGCTTTCCTCCGATCCAGGTGGAAATTACTCGCGTGCCCAGTATTTCGGAGTCTGGCACCTGCATGATGTCGCGGTCCAGGATGACGAAATCGGCGTACTTGCCGGGCGTGAGCGAGCCCAGGATCGACTCCTGAAATCCGGCGTAGGCGGGCCAGATCGTCATGGACTGAAGAGCTTCTTCGCGCGTCATCTTCTGCTCGGGGTACCAGCCCCCCGCCGGCAGATTGGAGGGATCCTGCCGGGTTACGGCAGCGTGAAAGGTGAGCAGCGGATTCACTTCCTCGACGGGAAAGTCGGTCCCGTTCGGAATCACCACGCCGGTGTTGAGCAGCGACCTCCACGCATATGCGCCACGAATTCTCTGCGGTCCAACGCGATCCGGGGCCCAACGCATGTCGCTCGTCTGATGCGTCGCCTGCATTGAGGGGATTACGCCGAGCGTGGCGAAGCGCGGGATGTCCTCGGGGCTCAGCACCTGTGCGTGCTCGATCCGAAAGCGGTGATCGGCTTTCGGAACTTTCTTGAGCGCAGACTCGAAAGCATCGAGTACGATGCGATTGCCGCGGTCTCCGATGGCGTGAACGTTCACCTGGAAACCGCTGCGCAGCGCGGTCTCGGCCCATGCCTCGATGTGCTCGGGCTTTGAGAGGAGCAGTCCCGAGTTGGAAGGCTCGTCGCTGTATGGCGCGAGCAGGGCGGCGCCGCGCGAGCCGAGGGCGCCGTCGGCGTAGAGCTTGATTGCCCGAATCCAGAGATGTCCGTCGTAGAGCGCGCTTTGCGGCCCACGCTGGATGTAGGGATTGCCAAGCGCCGCCGGCGACCCCGGCTCGCCTGGATCGCTCAGCATCACGTAGTTGCGCAGGTTGTAGTTCCCCGCCTTCGCCAACTCCTCGAAGATTCCGATGGTCTCGGCACCTTCTCCGGCATCGTGAATGCCCGTGAGGCCCTGGCTATTTGCGTCGGCGATCGCGGCCAGAATCGCTTTTCGGTTGTCGGCGCGTGTCGCGGCGGGGATAGCGCGTTCGATCAGGCCGTTCGCTCTGTCGACAAAGACCCCGGACGGCGCGCCCGACGTAAGCTTCACGATACGTCCGCCCGCGGGATCGGCCGTCGCCGTGGTAACGTGAGCCAGCTCCATCGCCTTCGCGTTGGCGAGCACGGCGTGACCATCGATGCGGGTGAGAAGGACCGGATTGTTCGGGAACGCGCGGGAGAGCGCTTCGTGCGTCGGAAACTGCCGAGTGGGCCAAAGATTCTGATCCCACCCTCTGCCCTGGATCCACACACCAGGCTTCACATCCTTCGCCCAGGTTTTCACGCGGCTGACTACTTCGTCGTACGACTTCGATCCGACCAGATCTACGCGCTGCAGCTTATTCCCGAGCCCGAGCAGGTGGGCGTGGGCGTCCACGATTCCCGGGACGACCGTAGCGCCGTGCAGGTCGATGACGAGCGTAGATGGACCGGCGAGAACTTTCGCCTCGGCATCCGATCCGACGAAGAGGACGCGTCCGTCGCGAACCGCAAGTGCGGAGGCGTGCGGCCGCGCGTTGTCGACTGTATAGATCCTTCCGTTGGTTAGAACCAAATCAGCGGGCCCCTGCGCTCCCAGCATGGCTGGTGCGAGCGCGACAACTGCAAAGTAGGTTGAGAGATGTCTCATGAGGCCGGAGTTTGCCGCGTCGACCGCTCTGACACAAGGAGCTGGATTTTCCTCGCGCTCTTCATCGCGTCCACACTCCTGACCGCGTGCGCGCATCTTCCCTCGCAGCCACGCGTGCCGCCGGCGTATTGGGGATTCACCGGACCATGGGACCGCAATAGTGATGCGTCTGTCGAGGCGCACGGCACAAGCCTCGCTCGAGTCATCACCGGCTTGATCGCACTCGACACTACCAGCTTTCGACCCGTGCAGGTCTATCCGGACAGCATCGGGAAGCAACCGTTCGTGGCTCCGCGCGCGATGGCGCTCATCACCACCTACTTCGGCAGCCGGTTTCACCCGGAGATAGTCCGTGGGCTCGGCGACAACGCGCAAGTGTCGGCGGTGACCGCGGGAGCGATCGCAGCTCTCATCGACTCGGGCGGATATCAGGGAGTCGTGATCGACTTCGAGGGAATGACGTCACGCGACCTGAACCAGCTGTTGACCGTCACGAAAGCGGTCGCTGATTCGGTGCGGGCGCACGGCGTCTCCACGATCGTCATCGCGGTTCCAGCAGGCGACACGGCCGCGTATCCCGCCGCGCTTCTCCTCCAGTCCGCGGATCTGATCATGCCCGTGCTGTACGATCAGCACTGGGCTACTTCTCCGCCCGGACCAATCGCGGCTCCGGATTGGGTGAACCGCAATCTCGGGACGCGCGTAGCAGAAGTCGGAGCGGCGAGGATCGTCGCGGCGTTTCCTCTCTACGGCTATCGGTGGCGCAGGAGCGCGTCGACCGAGGTCATCAGCTATGACGACGCGCGACGCCTCACGACGATGACCAACACGCCACTCCTTCGCGACCATGCATCCGCGACGCTCCACGCGGTCTCGCCCGAAGGCTGGGAGATCTGGGTGAGCGACCAAGTGCTCCTCGAGACGCTGGTTCGCGAAGCGAGAGAGCTGGGCGTGACGACGTTTGCGCTGTGGCGGCTCGGACTCGAGGACCCCGCCGTGTGGGACTCCATCGGCCGCTAGACGATCAGCAAATCTTTCTGATAGCCCGATGGCGTGATGAGAAGGCCATCCCCGTCCGCCCCGATGAAGCCGTTGACCTCGCTACGCATTCCGACGTCTCCGGCGAGATAGATGCCCGGCTCGATGGAGAAGCCGACCCCCGGAATGAGTGCGCGCTCCTCGCGCGTTTCCAGATTGTCGATGTGCGGGCCGGAGCCGTGCAGGTCGCGCGGATCGATCGAGTGACCAGTGCGGTGGATGAAGAACTCGCCGTAGCCGCGCTTGGTGATCACCTCGCGGGCGGCGTCATCAACCTCACCGCCACGCACAGATTGGTGCGCCCCAATCCTCTGTTGGAGAAGCGAGATGGCTGCATCGCGCGCGTCCCGCACCGCGAGCCAAATGGCCTTGTCGCGATCGCTCGGCGCGCCGAGTGATCCCATCCAGGTCTGATCGGCGTAGACTCCGCCCTTTTCACGCGCCCACAGGTCCACCAGTAGGATGTCGCCGCGATTGATCGTGGCGGATTTGTCCGCAGTCGGCTCGTAGTGAGGATTCGCGGCGTTCGGACCGATGGCGACTATGGGTCCGTGATCGGTCTCCAATCCCCCAGCCGCGAATTTCTCCTTGATCCAGCTCTGAAGCGCGTATTCGCTGAGGGGCGAGGCGCTGTTGGCGCGGCTCCCGGCGAGACGAATCGCTTGCTCGCCGATCGTCGCCACGACGCGCGCCGCCCGCTCGTGCGATGCGCGCTGCTCGCTGCTCCACACCGCGTAGAAGCTGGAGACGAGATCGGCGGATGTAACGACCGTTGCGCCAGCGTCACGCACCATCTCCAAAACTCCGGCCGGAACGCGGTCGAGATATGGAACCGCGTCACCCGGCGAGTACTCCATCGCTATCCGCTTCCCCACGACCAGATCGCCGAGGAGCGATTCAAGCTGGCGCCAGCTGGTGTACTTCTCCTTTCGCCATTTTGCGGGCCACGCCGCCCACGGCCCCTGCTCGATCGCGTGCGTGATCGCGACCGGCGCTCCCTGACGCGGGATGTACACGAAGAATCTGCGCGTGGTCATTCCGGGCAGCTCGAGCATGCCCACGGCCACTGGATTCAGGCCATGGAAATCGTAGAGGAGCCAGCCGTCGAGCCCGGCTCGGTCGAGCGCGGATTGGAGTGCCGGCAGAGATTCAGGCTGGAGCACCGCGATCGTCTAGGGAGTGCTCTTCACGGCGCGCCATTCCGCACGCCACTCGCAGATGTCCTCGCCCCGCTCGCGGCAATGCACATGATCGATCATTCCACCGCCGTTCACGAGCAGTCGGAGCATTTCCCTGAGGGCCGACTCATAGTAGAGACAGCCGATCCCTTTGGGCGCCGTGCCGAACGTGACCGATTCCTTGATGCCGACCACGATCGACGAGCCGACTCTCCGCACCGAAGCCCCGAGATACTTGTTTCCCGCCCTCTTCACCTGGCGGAACGCGAGGGGGCGCGCGAGGGGTCCGGGCAGCAGATGAATGATCTGCCGCCTGGTGGCCGAGATCATCAGGTACATGCGATTGGCGACGATAATGCCGGCACGGACGAAAATCCCCTCGGCGTCGGGCCTGCGCCCGATGAGGCGCGCGATGCCGCTCGCTTCGTCGACCGCGATCTGCTGATTGCGCTTCAACGCTTCCTTGTAGCGCCGGATCTGCGCGATCACCGTATCGCTCAATCCCAGTCGCTTGTTGCGATGCTCCTGCACATATTCGACTTCGACATCATCGCCTTCCGGGATGTCGAGCGTGCGCACTGCTTCGAGCAGGCTTAGCGGTACTATGGGATTTACGGTGCCGGGCATTTAGTTGATTGGCGGAGAGCGCAAGCTAACCGTCGCTTGAATCGCCTTCAAGCAGGAGACCGTGAAGTCGCCTCTCGATGGAAATCAAGTAGGGGTCATCACAGCTGCCTGAACTACTCGCTCGCGCGGTGATGGGCGCGGTGCTCTCGGTGCTCGCCGCGTTCGCGGCGCGGCGCGCGCGCACGCTGGCGAGAACCGGCGCGATCGCGGCCTCGGTAGTTGGTACGATCTCGCTCGCCGCTGGTTGGAGCTGGGGCGCACTGCTCCTCTCGATGTTCGTCTCGGCCACCGCGCTCTCCCGGTTGGGACAGCGGGAAAAAGCCGAGCGAGTGGGCTCTACCGTCGAGAAGGGTGGCGAACGAGATGCTACACAGGTCCTCGCCAACGGCGGCGTGTACGCGGCGGCGGCGCTCGGATCGCTGCTAGTCCCGTCACCGATGTGGTATGCGATTGGAGCTGGCGCGCTCGCAGCATCGGCCGCTGACACGTGGGCAACCGAAGTGGGAACCCTCGCGGGTGGGGATCCAATATCGATAGTCTCGGGCAGAAGAGTTGCCGCGGGGACCTCGGGAGGCATCTCGCTGGTCGGAACGGTGGCTGGGATCGGCGGCGCGGTGTTCATTGGCACCGCCGTAGCTGTTGTTCACTGGCCTGTACCATTCATCGCCGTGGCGATAGGTGGAGTAGCAGGCGCGCTGGCAGACTCCCTGCTAGGTGCTACGGTTCAGGCGCGACGCTGGTGTGAGCGATGCGGAGAACCTACGGAGCGGCTCGTGCACACTTGCGGTACCCCGACCAGGCATGCCGGCGGCCTCGTGGGATTCGACAATGACGCGGTCAATGCTGTCTGCTCCGGCGTGGGCGCGTTGGTAGCTTTACTTCTGTCCTGAGGAGCGCGTGCACCCGCACGTTTGAGTGATGCAATTGAACGCTGAAAAGACTGGCAACGACGGAGCGCGAGTGCTGCTTGTGAGCACCAATCGCGAGAGGCAGCCGTATCCTGTCGTACCGAATGGGCTGGCGTGCATAGCTTCCGCGCTGGACGCCGCCGGGCATCGCGTACGGTTTCTGGATCTTTGCTTCGCCAGGAACGCGGTCGCTTGCGCGAGCGGTGCGGCCCACGCGTTCCGGCCCGACATCATCGGCGTCTCCGTTCGCAACATCGACAACAGCGATGCGATCGCTCTTCGGCACTACACCCCAGAAGCGCGAGATGTCCTGCACGCGCTGCGCGAGGCCGCACCAGCAGCGAAAGTCATCGCGGGCGGCGCGGCGTTTGGAGTCGCGCCTGAGGCGCTCTTTCGGGATCTCGGCGTCGACTATGCCGTCGCCGGCGATGGCGAGAGGGCAAGCGTTGCGCTGGTCGATGCTCTCTGCTCCGGCGCGCCGGTCGAGAATATTCCCGGACTCGTTCGCGACCGGAACGGAACTGTGGTGTTCAATCCTCCAGGCGAAGACGCCGATCTCGACTCACTTCCGCGGCCCGCACTCCATCGCTGGATAGATCTCGCGCGTTACCAGCGCCACGGCGGGACCGTTCCGATCCAGACCAAGCGCGGCTGCGTGTACAAGTGCGTCTATTGCACCTACCGGAATGTCGAGGGATGGGGATACAGGACGCGGCATCCGGAGCTCGTCGCTGACGAGATCGAGGAGCTGAAGGCAAAAGCGAGAGTCCACCACTTCGACTTCGTCGATTCCACCTTCAATTCCCCGCCGGGCCACGCGTTGCAGGTCTGCGAAGCAATTGCCCGCCGGAAGCTCGGCATCCAGCTCGACACCACCAACTTCACGCCTGCAACCGCGTCATCCGAGCTGCTCGGCGCAATGAAGGCGGCGGGCTTTCGCTCTCTCGGGATAACCGCGGAGAGCGCCAGCGATCGTGTTCTTGACAAGCTGGAGAAGGGCTTCAATGCAGCCAAGGTGCGCGAGGTCGCACAGCGGGTGGAGAGACACGGAATCAAGACGCTCTGGATCTTTCTCATTGGCGGGCCGGGAGAGACGCGCCTGACACTGGAAGAGACGCTTGCTTTCGCAAAGTGGCGGTTGGAGCGGGGCGACGCTGTTTATGTCACTGTGGGACTTCGCATCTACCCGGGCACGACGCTGCACCGCATCGCGATCGCCGAGGGCCGAGTGCCGGCCAACAGTACGCTGCTGGATCCCGCGTTTTACTTTTCCAGCGACCTTCAGTTCGATACCGCTGTCGTGCGGCTCAAACGATTCGCCGCGGATCATCCGCGATTCATGTTCTCAGCCGACTCCAGATCGATGGTTCTACCATACCTCACGCGCGCGGCATCGGTCCTTCATCTGCCGCGGCCACACTGGCAATACATGGGGTTGTTCCAGCGCGTCGCGCGCGCGATCGGATAGCGTGTGGGCGAGCACCTCGGCGCGGAAGTCATAGTTGTCGGCGGTGGCCCTGCCGGCGCCGCTACGGCCTGGGCGCTGGCGCGCGAAGGAGTCGACGTGCTCGTCCTCGACCGGGCGAAGTTCCCACGCGACAAGATCTGCGCTGAATACCTGAGTCCCCAGGCGTCGAGAATACTCTCGGACATGAATGTGCTCGAGGAGCTCGAGCGAACCAATCCGGGTCATCTCGCGGGAATGAAAATCCGCGCGCCCAACGGCCACGTCGCAAACGGTGAGTTCGCCGCCAATCATGGATTCCAGGGGTTTCGTGACACGGGGCTCGCCATCCGGAGGACGATTCTCGACGACATCGTGCTTCGCGGGGCGATCACCGCCGGTGCGCGTGTCGAGGAATCCATTCGGGTGACCGATCTGGCGCGAAATGGCTCGGCGCGCGTGAACGGTGTCGTCACGCTGGGCGCAGACGGACAATCGCGCACGATTCGGGCACGCTACGTCGTCGGCGCCGACGGGCTGCGTTCCGTCGTTGGCCGCCGGCTCGGCCTGACGAGAACGAGCCGCATCTGGCCGCGGCGCATCGCCCTCGTCGCGCACTACCGGAAGGTCCAGGGCGTCACCGACATGGGTGAGATGCACGTCGAACACGACGGCTACTTCGGAATCGTCGAGGTGGGCGGCGGCATTATGAACGTCGCGATCGTAGTGCCAATCTCGCGCGCGAGAGAGATCGGCGAAAGCAAGAACGAATTCTTCGACCGATGGATCGCGATGCGGCCACATCTGGCGGAGCGGTTCGTCGGAGCAGAGCGAATCACGCCGGTTCGCACCACGGGCCCCTTCGCGACGGCTTCACGCCGCGCCTGGGCTCCGGGCGCCGCGCTGGTTGGAGACGCCGCGGATTTCTTCGATCCATTCACCGGCGAGGGCATTTACGCCGCGCTGCGGGGCGGAGAGATTCTCGCGCCCTACCTGGCGGAAGCAATCGGACGCAACCAGAAGGACGAGACCCAGATTCTTTCCGGATACGATGGTGCGCGCAAACGGGAATTCGGCGGCAAATGGAAAGTCGAGAGAATCGTCGGCATGGCCATCGCGTATCCATATTTCATGAACAACGCGGCCAAGAGACTGTCGCGCCGCAAGGACATGGCGGACCTGTTGGTCGGCGTAGCAGGAGACTTCATTCCTCCGAGCGTCGTGCTGAATCCGCGCTTTCTTTTCAATCTTTTCATTTCTCCGGCATTCACAACTTGAGCGTCAACCCAGACGAATTTCGCGCGGTACTCGGCAGATTCCCTTCCGGTGTGACCGTAGTGACCACGAAAAGCGCGGACGGTTCCGACCAGGGAATGACAGTGAGCGCATTCTGCTCGGTGAGCCTGGACCCACCGCTTGTCCTCGTGTGCATCGAGAAGACCGCCTCGGTCTATCCGGCCCTCACTGCCGCGCCCGGATTCGTCGTCAACATTCTGTCCGCCAAACAGGAACAGATCGCCCGGCGCTTTGCGATTATCGACATCGACAGATTCGAGGGTGTCGGCTTCACCAGGTCGTCCAGCAGCTACGCCATTCTCGATGACGTGCTCGGGGTGCTGGAGTGCCGGCGGGTTGCCATGCACGATGGCGGCGACCACACCATCATCCTCGGGGAAGTTGAGGCGACGCGGGTCGAAAGCGGAGCCCCGCTCCTCTATTACCGTGGCGGCTATGCGCAGCTTGAGCATTAGTACGCTGGGTAAAATCCTGACGCCGGAGCGAAGGAGAGGCGCCGAGATACTGGACTCGCCCGACGTCGATCCGAAACTGGTCACGCGCTCGCTCGCCGACGTGGCCCGAGCCAACGCATGGTTCGGCGGGACGAGCTCCGCTCTGGACGAGCTGAGAGAGGGGTTGAAAGCGGTGCCGCGCGACGCGACACTCCTCGATGTGGGCACCGGCCTCGGCGACATTCCCTGCCGTGCCAGAGCGGAAGCGCGCCGGGCCGGAGTCGAGCTGACCACAATCGGCCTCGACTCGGCACCAGAACTCGCGTCGGCCAGTCGATCATCGGTCGACTTCTCGGTCTGCGCCGACGCGTTGCGTCTTCCATTCGCGGACAACAGCATCGACATGGTGATGTGCTCGCAGGTCCTGCATCATTTCGCCGGAAGCGAGGCGCGGGCGATGCTGCGTGAGATGGATCGGGTCGCGCGAGTGCGCGTGATCGTCAGCGACATCCATCGGAGCTGGATTGCCGCTATCGGCCTTTGGCTCGCTTCCTTTCCCCTTCGATTTCATGCTGTCAGCCGCCACGATGGCGTCGTCTCCGTGATGCGGGGTTTCACGCCGGACGAGCTTGCCGATACAGTCCAAGAGGCGATTGCGCGGAGACCGGTGGCTCATCGGCGCCGCGCATTTCGGGTGACGACGAGCTGGGCGCCGGTACATCGATGACCCCGAATCTCGCGCGTCCGCTCGATCTCGGGCCGATGCCGCTCGGACGCCCAATGGAGACAATCGACGAGCGACTGGTTCGCGCTCCCGTGAGAACGATGTTTGAATTAGCGAGCAACGTGGAAAACTGGCCGGCACATCTGTCGCACTACCGATACGTGCGCTTCCGTACACACTGCGCCGATGGTGGTGGGGTGGTGGAGATGTCCGCCTATCGCCCGTTTCATATCATCGATACATCGAAGGGGCCGCTGCGGGCCAATTGGCCCACGTGGTGGCTGTCCGAGATGTCGGTGAATGAAGCAAACCGGTCGATCCGTTTTCGGCACGTCGGGGGTATCACCAAGGGGATGGACGTCGAGTGGACATTCACACCCGCGCCCGGTGGCACCAACGTACGAATCCTGCATGTATGGGATGGGCCGCCCATCCCGGTGGTTGGAATGTGGGCGGCAATGTACATGATCGGTCCGATATTCGTGCACGGCATCGCCTCCCGCACTCTGGTGGGACTCGCGAGCGTGGCCGAGCGAGCAACGAACAATCAACTGGTGAATTGATTGTGACTCAAGGAGACAGGTGAAGCGACGCAGAGTTGTCATAACCGGCATCGGCCCGATCACTCCGATCGGAACTACGCTCGATCCATTCTGGTCCGGACTCGAGCAGGAACGCTCGGCCGTTCGGTCAATAACCCGTTTCGATCCTTCGGAATTCCGCAGTCACAACGCGGCGGAGATCAACGACTTCGTTCCGACCGACCATCTCGCCAACAAGAAAGCGAAGCGGCTCGACCGGTTCGCGCAGTTCTCCGTGGTCGGAGCGCAGATGGCCCTCGCTGATGCGAATCTCGATCTCACGAAGGAAGACCGCGAGCGCGTCGGCGCCAACATGGGCACCGCCCTGGGCGGGATCAGCTACGCTGAAGGCCAGCTGGCTGTCTATCTGACACAAGGACTGCGCGCGGTGGACGCGACCCTCGCGCTCGCGGTGTTCGGCGGCGCGGCGAGCTGCAACATTGCGATCGAGCTCGGTGTGATGGGCCCGAACTCGACGAACTCCATGAGCTGCGCGTCGGGAACGATCGCAATCGGCGACGCGTTCAGGCAGATACGCGACGGCTACGCCGACGTGATGATCGCGGGCGGCGCCGAGGCGCCCCTCGCCCCGCTCACCTTCGGAGCATTCTCGCTCATCCGCGCGATGTCGACGCGGAACGAAGCGCCGGAAACGGCTTCGCGCCCGTTCGACAAGGATCGCGACGGATTCGTGATGGGCGAGGGAGCGGCGGTCCTGATTCTCGAGGAGTACGACCGGGCGAAATCGCGGGGCGCCAAGGTCTACGCCGAGGTCGCGGGCTACGGCACGACGAACGACGCGCACCACATGACGGCTCCCCGTCCCGACGGCTCGCAGGCGGCTCGATCGATGCGGCTGGCGCTCGATGACGCGAACGTGTCCGCCGGCGAGATCGGCTACGTCAACACCCATGGAAGCTCGACACCGCTCAACGACTCCACCGAGACAATGGCGATCAAGCAGGTGCTGGGGGATCACGCGTACAGGATTCCGATGAGTGGGACGAAGGGCTACTACGGCCACGCACTGGGAGCATCGGGAGCGATCGAGACGGCGATATGCGCGTTGGCGATCGAGCGGGAATGGCTGCCGCCTACCGTCAACCTTCAGGTTGCGGACAAGGCCTGCGATCTTAACTTTCTGCCTGGAACCGGGCGGAAAGAGCGCGTGGAGCACATTCTCACCAACTCCTTTGGCTTCGGCGGAATAAATGCCGCGCTGGTATTGCGCCGGGTGATCTAGAGATCTCACGCGCCGCGGCCCCACCAACGGCAGGAATCAGGGGGCAGCAAATGCGGGACGCGTGGCGCCACTTCGCAGCAGAATTCATCGGTATGTTCGCCTTCGTGTTCGTCGGAAGCGGGGCGATCATGACAGCGCGCATGTCGCAGAGCCCGGCCGGCCTCCTCGAGGTCGCACTCGCACACGGTCTGACCATGGCCGTCATGGTGAGCGCTACGATGCGCATCTCCGGGCACATCAATCCGGCGGTTACGCTGGGGCTTCTCGTCACGCGAAGAATCGAGCCGATGATGGCCGCGCTTTACATCGTCGCGCAGATCCTCGGCGCGATCGCGGCGGGGTACGCGCTCAAGGCGACTTTCCCCGAGGCGGTGTTCGCCGCCACCCGCGGCGGCGGCCAGGCGATCGCGCTCGACGTCACGGGCGCGCAGGCATTCCTGCTCGAAGCGATCGCGACGTTCTTCCTGGTCTTCGTTGTATTTGGAACGGTGGTGGATCTGCGGGGCCCCAAGATCGGCGGTCTGGCGATTGGCTTTGTGATCGCGGCCGACATACTCGTGATCGGTCCGCTAACCGGCGCTTCGATGAACCCGGCTCGTTCGTTCGGTCCGGCGGTGGCGAGCGGGGTCTACGAAGCGCAGCTGCTCTATTGGTTCGCTCCGATCACGGGCGCCGTGGCAGCCGCGCTTCTCTACGAATTCCTGTTCATGCGCCGCGGCAGGGAGCCGGTCGATCACGGGGAGCTACGGCCGTAGCTCCGAAAATCTCCGTTAGTGTATGACGGCGAAGGCGTCCGCCGGGAAGAACCGCCGACCGGCCCAAAGTGATACGTACACGAGGCCGATCAGCGCCGGGACTTCGATCAGCGGACCCACCACTGCGGCAAGGGCCTCTCCCGAGCTGATGCCGAAGGTCGCGATGGCCACGGCGATGGCGAGCTCGAAGTTGTTGCCCGCGGCCGTGAACGAGAGAGAGGCGGTCGCCTCGTAGTTGAAACCCAGTCGACGCGAGAGCCAGAAGGCGAGCCCAAACATCACGGCGAAGTAGACGAGCAGCGGCAACGCTATCCGAAGCACGTCCAGCGGAAGCTCGATGATCCGGTGTCCCTGCATCGCGAACATCAGCACGATCGTGTAGAGGAGTCCAAGCAGTGCTGAGGGTCCGAACTTCGGCATGAAAACGTCGTCGTACCAGGTGGCGCCCTTTTGCGCGACAAGCACCTTCCGCGTGAGGAAGCCCGCGACGAGCGGCACACCGAGGAAAATCCCGACGCTTTTTGCGATCTGGCCCATCGACACATGAAGCGTCGTCGTGT
>JADGQU010000100.1 GCA_017881545.1 Gemmatimonadaceae bacterium | reverse complement strand
ATCGGCTTCCCACCACGGCGAACCGGGCTCCATGATCTGCTTTTGCGAGTACGTCGCCGGAGTCAGGATCCTTCGGTTGGCGCCATGATGACTTTGTACATCGTTCCTCCTTGTTGTTCGCTGCCTTTCGGTCGCGGTCTTCGACTCTCGATTGTACGGGGCATAAGTCGATTAACGTGACTATGTTCGATACCGCCGCCGTTTGTGCGCAAGCTGCACGGTGTCATGTTAAGTATACCTTCTACGTAACGTCACGACTAAGCTGAAGGCACGGCAATGGCAAACGAGCTGGCGGTTGGCGACGAGATACCTCAGAACTGCGAGCCCATCGAGATACACGTAAACGAATTGAGCCTCCTGTTCAATGCGATGGACCCGTCCCCACTGCCCGTGAAGGATCTCGACCCGAAGGCCGAAGAATTCATCATCAGCTGGGCCCGGTCACTGCACCGCGACGCGCAACTCGCCATCCAGGTGGACGTCGATCGTCCGGGCGTCTCCGACCACGTGACGATGGTTCGCGACGCAATCCGCGAGTTCTTCAGGCAGCGATCACTAAGTGCGAGCCGACGCCTGAGCCAGCTCTTTCGAGTGGGGCGGACGAGCCTCTTGATTGGCGTCGTCTTCCTCACCGTAGCCGTCACCCTCGCCGGCCTCGTGGACCGCGCGTTGGGCGGGAGTCAGGTAAGCGCCCTCATTCGCGAAAGCATGGTAATTGGTGGCTGGGTGGCGATGTGGCGTCCGCTCGAGATTTTTCTGTACGATTGGTGGCCGATCCAGGCGGAGCGCAAGCTGTTCGATCGCTTGAGCGCGGCGCCGGTTCGGATCACGTTCAAGGCCGCGTCGTAGCGATGCAAAGAATCAATGAGGTCATTCTGCCATGACAACAATCCAGACCCATCGCGATATCTCCGCTGAGAACGAAGTAAGTACGATCAGTGCCAACCCCCTTTCCGTCGATGACCTAGCACGAATCGATGCATACTGGCGTGCGGCGAATTATCTGTCGGTCGGGCAGATATACCTCCTGAACAACGCGCTTCTCAGGGAGCGCCTCACGCTCGATCACGTCAAGCCTCGACTGCTGGGCCATTGGGGAACTACTCCAGGGCTGAACTTTGTGTACGCCCACATGAACCGCGTGATAAAGCGCGACGACCTCGACGCAATCTTCATCGCGGGTCCGGGTCACGGTGGTCCGGGAGTCGTGGCCAATACGTACCTCGAGGGCACCTACAGCGAGATCTATCCCGAGATCTCGCGGGATGCCGAAGGACTTCAGAAACTCTTCAAGCAGTTTTCATTTCCCGGAGGCATTCCGAGCCACGCATCGCCTGAAACGCCGGGATCCATCAACGAAGGCGGAGAGCTGGGCTACTCTCTTCTCCACGCTTACGGGGCGGCGTTCGACAACCCGGATCTCGTGGTCTGCTGTGTGATCGGAGATGGCGAGGCGGAAACCGGAGCGCTCGCGACAAGCTGGCACTCGAACAAGTTTCTCAATCCGGTGCACGACGGTGCCGTGCTGCCGATTCTGCACTTGAACGGATACAAGATTGCGGGACCCACAGTGCTGGCCCGGATCCCGAAGTCTGAGCTGACTGAGCTTCTCCGCGGTTACGGGCATCGGCCGTACTTTGTGGAGGGCGATGACCCTGCATTGGTCCACCAGCAGATGGCGGCAACACTCGACGAGATCCTCGCCGAGATTCGGAGCATTCAGCGCGATGCCCGAGAGCACGGCTTCACTACCCGTCCGACCTGGCCGATGATCGTGCTAAACACGCCAAAGGGTTGGACCGGGCCGGCATTCGTCGACGGGAAAAAAACAGAGGGGACTTTCCGCTCGCACCAGGTTCCGCTCGCTGGTCTCGCATCGAATCCCGAACACCTTCAAATGCTAGAAGCTTGGATGCGGAGCTACAGACCCGAAGAGCTGTTCGACAGAAACGGGCGATTGATCCCCGAGTTGGCCGAGCTGGCGCCGAAGGGAACGCGACGGATGGGGGCGAACCCGCACGCCAATGGCGGATTGTTGCTCAAGGATCTGATCCTGCCCGACTTTCGCGACTACGCTCTCGACGTCCCGTCCCCGGGTGAAACCGACGGCGAGGCAACTCGCGTCATGGGGAAATTCCTGCGCGACGTAATGGGGCTCAATGCCGAGACGCGCAACTTCCGAATGGTCGGTCCCGACGAAACTACATCGAACAGGCTCGACGCGGTGTTCGAAGTCACGACCCGGGAGTCGGTCGCCAGGATAATTCCCGACGATGATCACGTCTCGCCCGACGGACGCGTGATGGAGATGCTGAGCGAACACGCCTGCCAGGGCTGGCTGGAAGGCTATCTGCTGACGGGTCGCCATGGATTCTTCTCATGCTACGAAGCGTTCATACACATCGTCGACTCGATGTTCAATCAGCACGCGAAGTGGCTCAAGACCACGCGCGACATTCCGTGGCGGCTCCCCATCGCCTCCCTCAACTACCTTCTGACATCGCACGTGTGGCGGCAGGATCACAACGGTTTCAGTCACCAGGATCCAGGCTTCATCGACCACGTAGTCAACAAGAAGGCCGACGCCATTCGCGTCTACCTGCCTCCCGACGCGAACACGTTGTTGTCCGTTACCGATCATTGCCTCCGCAGCCGCAACTATGTGAACGTGATCGTGGCAGGGAAGCAGCCGGCGCCTCAATGGCTCGACGTCGATTCGGCCGTTCGCCACTGCGAAATTGGAATCGGCATCTGGCACTGGGCGAGCAACGACGGCGCCGGTGAGCCTGATGTGGTTATGGCCTGCGCCGGTGACGTACCAACAATGGAGACCCTCGCGGCAGTCGATCTGCTGCGCTCGACTGTTCCGAAGCTCAAGGTCAGGGTCGTCAACGTTGTCGATCTCATGACGCTCCAGCCTCGGGCCGAGCATCCGCATGGCCTGTCGGATCCAGAGTTCGAAGCGATCTTCACGAAGAACAAACCGATTGTCTTCGCTTTTCACGGGTATCCCTGGCTCATCCACCGGCTGACCTATCGCCGGCGTAATCATGAGAACCTCCACGTGCGCGGCTACAAGGAGGAGGGAACCACCACCACGCCGTTCGACATGACTGTTCTGAACGACGTCGATCGTTTTCACCTCGCCGAAGATGCAATCAAGCGCTGTGGCCTCGAGGATACCGCCGGTGATGTGCTGGATATTTGTCGCGACAAGCTGAAGAAGCATTCGGCCTACATACGCGAGTACGGCGAGGACATGCCGGAGATTCGCGATTGGCGCTGGGGCGCGCACAGGCCCGACACGAAGTGAGCGGCGCTCCTCGCGAAAATCGCTCGCCGGCGCCGCGAGACCGTAGATTATCAAAAAAATAGAGCCTATCAAATAATGATAGACTGTCTGACTATCGACACGAGAGACCATCAAAAATGAGCGCACCATCCACACCACCCGAGCGGCACCGGACCCACAGAATCGGATGGCTCAGAGCGGCGGTGCTGGGCGCCAACGACGGCATCGTTTCGACGGCGAGCCTCATCGTCGGCGTCGCGGCAGCGGGAACAGGTAGAAGCAACGTCCTGATCGCCGGCGTCGCCGGCCTCGTATCCGGTGCGATCTCTATGGCTGCGGGAGAGTACGTCTCGGTCAGCTCACAGTCGGATACCGAGAATGCCGACCTCGAGCTCGAGAGGCAGGAGCTCGCAACGATGCCCGATCGCGAACTGGCTGAGCTGCAGGGCGTCTATGTGACTCGCGGGCTCGACGCCGGGCTCGCGTTGCAGGTGGCGAAGCAGCTCACGGCCCACAGCGCGCTCTCGGCGCACGCGCGCGACGAATTGGGCATCTCCGAAATGACCGCGGCGCGCCCCATTCAGGCAGCGCTGGCGTCGGCCGCTACGTTTTCCGTGGGCGCCGCATTGCCGCTCGTTACGACCGTACTGGTTCCGATCGAGCGCGTACTTCCCGCAGTGTCAATTCTGTCACTGGTGTTCCTGGCCGGGCTGGGGATGCTGGCAGCGCGGGCGGGCGGCGCGAAAATTCTCCGTGGTGCGGTGAGGGTGACCTTTTGGGGCGCGCTGGCGATGGCGCTTACTGATCTGGTCGGAAGGATGTTCGGCGCGGTCGTGTGACCGGCGAGCTGTCAGATGCGTACCGGCTCTCAACCGATGAGGTGCTGACTGCCCTCGCCGCGAATCTGCATCGCGGACTGACGGACGAGGAAGCGGTGGCGAGGCTCTCCAGATGTGGACGCAACGAGCTCGCCGGTGAACCGGGCGTACCGGCGTGGCGCCGGTTCTTGTCCCAGTTCAAGGATGTGCTCGTCATCCTGCTCGTCGTTGCTACCGCCGTTTCAGCCGTGCTCTGGGCGTACGAGCGCGATACGACGCTGCCGTACGAATCGATAGCGATCTTCGCCATCGTGCTGCTCAACGCGGCGATGGGTTTCGTGCAGGAGTCGCGCGCCGAAGCCGCTGTTACGGCATTGCGCGCGATGTCCGCCAATGAGGCCCAGGTGATTCGCGACGGGGAGCGGCGCAGCGTTCCTGCCTCTGAACTCGTGCCGGGGGACGTCGTGCTGGTCGAGCAGGGCGACACCATTCCGGCCGACGCCCGGGTGGTGGAGTCCATCGCGCTCCAGACCGCCGAGGCGTCTCTGACGGGCGAGAGCTTGCCTGTGTCAAAGGATGCCGCACCCATCGCCGCCGATGCCGCTCTGGGAGATCGCGACAACATGATCTTCAGTGGCACGGCGGCGACCTACGGGAGGGGGACCGCCGTCGTTACCGCAACTGGGATGCATACCGAGATGGGACGCATTGCAGGTTTGCTGAGGGAAGCCCCGGCGGAAGTCACGCCACTGCAGCGCGAACTCGACCGCACGGGCAGAGTGCTCGGCTTGGTCGTGGTCGCCATCGCTGTGGTCATGATAGTGACGATCATCTTTGTTGAGCACGTGAGCGGCTTTGCCGGCATTGTCGACGTGCTCATCCTGGGGGTTGCGCTCGCCGTGGCTGCGGTTCCCGAGGGATTGCCTGCCGTCGTGACAGCGGTGCTCTCCATCGGCGTTCAGCGCATGGCCCGTCGAAACGCAATCGTGCGGCATCTGTCGGCGGTCGAGACCCTGGGGTCGGCGAGCGTCATCGCATCGGACAAAACAGGCACTCTCACCAGGAACGAGATGACGGTTCGGGTCGTGGTGACAGCGAGTGGCCGCGTATCGTTCAGCGGATCCGGTTACGCGCCCGAAGGAGAGGTCCGCAGCGACGATGGCCGGGCGATCGACGGCAGACTCCGCTCGGAGTTGGAGCGGGCGCTCGCGGCGGCGGACCGCGCCAGCAACGCCAGTGTGCGAGAGGAGGACGGCCACTGGATCGTCGAGGGAGATCCGACCGAAGGGGCGCTGCTCGTTGCCGCTCGCAAAGTGGGGCTGCGAAGCGAGGCACTCGATGCGCGACTTCCCCGTCTTGCGGAAGTCCCGTTCTCCTCGGAGCGTAAGCTGATGTCTACGCTGCACCGGGACAAACAGCGCGGAGACAAGCAAACTGTGTTCACGAAGGGCGCGCCCGACGTGCTGCTCGCGCGCTGCACACGGGAGATGGTCGGCGACGAAGCGGTCCCGCTCACGCCGGAGCGCAGGGCCTTGATCGAGCAGACAAACCTGGCGTTGGCGGACGAGGCGCTCCGCACGCTCGGTGTTGCGATTCGGCGGCTGTCGGAAGACGTACATGTCACCGCCGGCAGCGGCGTCGAGGCATCGATCGAGCAGGACCTCGCGTTCGCGGGACTGATCGGGATGATCGATCCCCCACGGGCCGAGGCCGGCGAGGCTGTAGCGCAGGCGAAGCGCGCCGGGATCAGACCGCTCATGATCACCGGCGATCATCCGCGCACCGCATCCGTAATTGCCCGTGAGCTGGGAATCTCCGCCGATGGGCGCACTGTGACTGGTACCGAGCTCGACCTCCTGACTGACGAAGAGCTGGCCAGGACGGTTGCGGAGGTCTCCGTCTACGCGCGCGTCAACCCCAATCACAAGCTGCGAATCGTCAGGGCGCTGCAAAGCGATCGGGCGATCGTGGCGATGACCGGGGATGGAGTCAACGACGCGCCGGCCCTTAAGGCAGCCGATATCGGCATCGCGATGGGGATCATGGGGACAGACGTGTCCAGAGAAGCCGCCGACATCGTACTCGCCGACGACAACTTTGCGTCCATAGTGGCGGCGGTGGATGAGGGGCGCGCAATTTTCGCCAACATCCGGAGCTTCCTGCGCTATCTGCTCTCGTCCAATATCGGAGAAGTGCTGACGATGTTCCTGGGAGTTATTTTCGCGAACCGAATCGGCCTGCCGTCAGAGAACGGAGTTGTCGTCCTTCCACTGCTCGCGACCCAGCTTCTCTGGATAAACCTCGTCACGGACGGCGCGCCGGCGCTTGCCTTGGGCATCGATCCCGCCGAGGAAGATCTGATGCGACAACCGCCCCGGCCGAACGGCGAGCCCGTAATCACTGGCGAGATGTGGCGGGGAATCTTTATCAACGGAGTGGTGATGGCTGGAGCGACACTCTTCGTGCTCGATGCTTCACTGCCCGGGGGCATGGTGAAAGGAGAAGGTACTCTTAGATACGCGCAGACCATGGCCTTCAACACGCGCACGCTCGCGCAGTTCTTTAACGTATTCAGCTCCCGGTCGGATCGACGGAGCGGATTCATGGACTTATTCTCGAACCGCTGGGTGTGGGCCGCGGTTTGCCTGTCGTTGGCCCTGCAGGGATTGGTGCTCTACGTACCCGCGCTGCAACAGGCGTTCGGAACCGTTGGACTGAGCGCAGGCGATTGGCTTCGTTGTCTTGCGGCGGCGAGCGTAGTGCTCTGGCTAAGGGAGCTCTACAAGGTGTTTCTGCGTCGCCGCCACCTTGTTCAATCCAACGGATGACGTTTCTACAAACGCCGCGGGATCGAGCGGGTCTTCTCATTCTGGCTCTTGGCGCCGCCATCCTCGTTGCCATCGCGCCCTTCCTAAGCGGGCTCCTCGGCGCGGCGGTGCTCTACGTGATCTTCGTCAAACCGTATCGTCGCCTCGAGCGGGCGATGAGACCAGGATTGGCGGCGGCAATAACTCTTACGGTAGCTCTGGTGATTGTCGCGCTACCACTCGGCTGGCTCGTCGGGGTCGTGATCGCGCAGGCTCCCGATGCCCTGCGCACGTTGCAGAGCAGTACCGTGTTCGCACGCGTAGCCGAGCTGCGCATCGGGAGCTTTCAGGTGGGGATGGAGCTGGCCAAGGCGAGCGGCGCGATCGCGTCGTGGCTTTCCGCGCGAGTCTTCTCGTTCGTGGGAAGCGCGACCTCGGCGGTGTTGAATCTGGTGATAGCCTTTTTCGGTTTCTATTACATGCTTCGATCGGACCGCAATACGTGGGACGCAATCCGCCCCTACATACCGTTTTCGCCGCCGACAGCCGATGCCTTGCGCGAAAGGTTCTTCAGCGTGACGCAGGCGACATTGTTAGGCACGATGTTGATCGCGGCGATCCAGGGAAGTCTTGTTGGCACCGGCTTCTGGATCGTGGCACTCCCGAATCCATTCTTTTGGGGAACCGTTACCGCTATCGCATCAATTCTACCGGTGCTCGGCACATCCCTTGTCTGGCTCCCAGCGGTGTTCGTGCTGCTCGTGCAGGACAGGTATGGGGCCGCGGTCA
>JADGQU010000391.1 GCA_017881545.1 Gemmatimonadaceae bacterium | reverse complement strand
TGCGAAGCAGTGGCATCGGCTGCTCGCCCAGCCCGTAATAACGTGTCCCTGCCAGATCGCGGAGAACGTGAGTGAGTCGTCCCTGCCACGTGCCTGCGCCGAACGATTCGGAGAGAAGCTCGTGCCCCGCGACGTCGGTGACGCTGATACGCACCGGATGCTGTGTCGCGCGGACGATTACTCCTTCGGCGGAAACGAGCACGGTGTCGCCGGCCTCACGAACGGTGGCGGAGCCGAGTCGGGGTGTGCTGTCGCCGGTTGCAAGAGAGCGCACCGTGGGAAACGATGGAGTCCCATCGGAGAACCGCACGCGGATCCGCGCCCCAACGCCCGCTATCGCTTCGACCAGCACCGCGCCGTGTTCGGCGCGTATCATGATGCCGCCGGGAACGCGGTCGTACCCGCGTGAATTGCCCAGGAAGGTGTAGGCGGCCTGCTGCGCCAGGAGTTCACCCGGTGGGAGGGCAACCGATGTCGCGTTTGCCTGCGCCGCTAGAGGCTGGTGCGCCACCATCGCGAGCGCGAGAAATGCCGCGGCTTTCCTCAACGTCGCAACTACCGGTAAGCTGCGCAATGTGATGAGTCTGTGATGTTCTAGCGGTCGCATCAAAGGAGCCGCTTCGGCTCGGTGCGCAGCTCCTCGTCAACACGAGTGCCCGACTCACGGCTCTGCGGCGAGGCGCTCGGCTGGACACGGGGTGGGCTGGCGGTTTCGTTCACGCCCTCCTGGATGTTTTTCTTGAACTCTCGGATGCCCTTGCCCATGGAGCCCGCGATCTCGGGGATCCGTTTCGCTCCGAAGAGAAGCAGGACGACCACCAAAACCATCAGCAGGTGCGGAAGGCTCAGATTTTCAAACATGACGGCGGACCTTCGAAGTGAGTGGCAGGAACCTTCAATTTAGGACCCCGGAGCTTGCGCCTCAATACGCCTTACGTGACGGTCGCGGTGCGTTGGGGCAAACGATGCGAAAGATTTCGTTAAGATCGCCGTGCCGGTGCTTGAGGCCACACCTCGAACCGACCTTTTTTCGGGCTCATGATCCCACGCTCGGTTTTACGCGCGCTCGGTTATTTGTCGTTCGCAGTCGCCGGCGCTCCCCGCGTTGTTGCTGGCCAGGCCCAGGGCCGACGCTGCAGCTCACGCCAATACGAAAATTCTTTCCCGCGTACTATTAGCGGATCGAACGCGGCAAGCGGCAATCGCATCTTAACGGAATCTTACGCCGTCCTTCCGCCCGCTTCAGGAATGCTCCGCCGCTAGCTTTACCGGATGGTGCGTCGTGCCCTGTTAGTCGCAACCGTGGCAACACTCGGCGCTTGCAGTCGCGGGGCGTATGCGCCTCCGGTTCCGAGTCCGACAACTTTCGGCGCGGACAGTGCCACCTGGGCGCTCGCGAAGTCCGTGGCTCCGGTGCTCTACCTCCAGCGTGACGAGCCCTTTCCGCTCGATCGCGTCGTTGCTGTCGTCCATCCAACCGAGCCGGTCATCGCCTATCATCTTCTCTGGCGACACGACGTCAACGGCCAGTGGCTGCCGTGGGCGAAGCCGTCGGACGAAGAGGTGGTTTATGTTGGCTATGATCCCAATACCCACGCGCCGACCGAAATATGGACTTACTGGCATGGCACGCTACTGCACACGCTCTGGCTGAATCGCGGCCCGCCCGAGATCGACGTTCAGTGGGGCAAGCACGGGTCTCTTCCGAGGGGAATCGACACGAAGGACCTGCCCTCGGATAAGAGCTTGAGATCGTTTTACGTCTACGAGTTCCTCCTCATTCCCGACATTCTCCTCGGCAAGGTCGCACACGGCGGACCGGCTGGTTTCTTTCACAGCTTCCGCCGGTACAGGGATTTTTCCAAGGTAGTGCCGGTCGCCGATAAGCTCGATCTCGTGGTCAAAACCGATGATCCGCGGCCCGCGCTGCATGCTGTGTTTGGCCGGTCGTACTCGAATAAACGGTGGTGGCCCTGAGGAGTGATCCAAGCCACTGGTTGCGCACCCTGGGGAGATGGCGTTGGCTCAGAGACTGTAATGACCGCGCCCTTCACCAGCGATGCGAAGCAGAACGGCAACGGACAGCCAGCTTGCGAGCATCATCGATCCACCATAGCTGAAAAACGGAAGTGGAATTCCCACGATCGGCATGAGGTTGAGCGTCATCCCAATGTTGACCGCAATATGGACGAGCCACGACGACATCAGGCCGTATGCGACAAGACTGGAGAATGAGTCGTTCGCCCGGGCAGCAATCCCCGTTGCTCGCAGCAGGAGCGCAAGGAACAGCGTCAGGGCAACGGTGACTCCGATGAAGCCGAGCTCCTCGCCGACGACCGCAAAAATGAAGTCGGTATGTTGCTCGGGAAGAAAACCGCTCCGTTTTTGCGTTCCCAACGTGAACCCCTCGCCGAATAATCCGCCGGACCCGATTGCAATCTTTGATTGCAGCACGTGGTAGCCCGATTGTCGCGGGTCCGCGGACGGATCGATGAAGACCTTCAATCGATTCTGCTGATAGGGCGCCATCTTCTCCCACATCATTGGTGCAATCACGCCCGTGGCGACGTTGAGCACCATTAGAACGACTCCCTCGATAAGGTAGGGACGATACCAGAGAACGAGCGCGAGCAGAATGAAGAACCACGCGCCCCAGAGTCCAACGCTGAAGGAGAGCAATAGACTGATTGCCGGGCTCGCGATGAGAATGAGCATCGGCCATGCGACTCCCGACCAGTAGAGCATCCCAAAGAAGATTCCGATGAAGACGATGCTAGAGCCAAGGTCAGGCTGCAGCATTATGAGCAGCCAGGGGAGCCCGACAACGAGCGCTGGCTTCCACAAGTCCAGAAGAGATTTCGGAGACTGCGGCGATTCAGAAAGCACTTTGGCCAGCATCAACACGACGGTGAGCTTGGCGAATTCGGCGGGCTGGCCAAGCCGGTGGCCCGCTATCGCGAGCCAGCTTCTCGTGTGACCGTTGGCACCTGAGCCGACGCCGAGCACAAGAAGCGAGAGCAGAAGAGCCAACGTGAACAAA
>JADGQU010000390.1 GCA_017881545.1 Gemmatimonadaceae bacterium | reverse complement strand
ATCTACTGGTACGCGCTCTATCCGATGCACCACCTGGTGTTTCAGGGGATGCTGCGAGGAATCGCACGGGCAGCTTCGCTCAAAATGAGCGGATTGGGCGGCCCTCCTTCCGCATCGCGTCAGAACCTGCGGACTGCGGGCGTTGGTCGCTCGGAATCCGAACGACGTTGAAAGTGTGCTTGCAGCTGAACTTGGGCGTTAAGTAGCAACAGCTTCATACTCTCTGACGATCCGCTCGACGGCTTCCGCGACCTCGCGACGGATCTGGTTCGCTTCGGGTCTGTCTTCCTCGCCGGCACCACCGCGGAGTTTGCAGCGCTTGTCACGAAAGCCGAGCGTACCCGTCCGCCGCGCGGGTTTGCCGCGCTCTCCCCTGGCCATCACCCTGCTCGGCTGGGCCTGGGCGCACCTCAGGACGCGACCGGCGCGGAACGCTGCGCCGTGAGCGTGGGACCCGTCGATCGAATGTTCGCGACTCCGCCCGATAGCCCCGGCCAGTGTGAGCCGGGACTATCGGACGACCGACCGCGAGATCCACGTTTCTGTTACTGTCCCGAGCTCTCACCCAGGGCGACGAGAAGCTCGTCCAGCTGATCGAACGTCTCGACCATTGCATCGGCTGCTCCGGTGCCGGCAGCGTCGAGCGCTTCCTTCGAAGGATAGCTCTCGCGCAGGACCACCAGCGTCTTGCCGCCCTTTTCCTCGAAGGTCACCGTGGTGACAGGCCCGCCCTCGCCACCTTCTTCATTGGTCCACGCGAGGCGCGAGTACGGCTTCACTTCGACATACGAGCCGAAAAACGCGGCAGGCTCGGGGCCACCGTGGTCGAATACCAATCGGTACTTGCCTCCGACACGAGCATCCACCTCGCAGGACAGCAGGGTCATTCCCATCGACTTGGGCACCCACCAACGCTTGAGCAGCTCGGCCTTGGTAAATGCCTCGAACACGATGCGCGCCGGGCCGTTGATGGTCCGCGTGACAACCACCTCGCGGTCCGACTTCCGTTCCACCGTGGTGCGGTTCTTCACGGGGCCGGGCTTACTTTCGATTCTTGCGTTCATCGCTCTTCTCCTTTCGTGTGAGTTCCTCGACAACCTTGTCCAACTCGTCGAAGCGTTCGTCCCAGCGCTGGCGGTACCTCTCGAGCCACGCCGT
This sequence comes from Gemmatimonadaceae bacterium, assembly GCA_017881545.1. Taxonomy (GTDB): domain Bacteria; phylum Gemmatimonadota; class Gemmatimonadetes; order Gemmatimonadales; family Gemmatimonadaceae; genus UBA4720. Next base: position 1,884 of record JADGQU010000390.1, on the reverse strand, counting down.
CTCTTCCTCCAATCGGCGCGGGCCCAGCTGGCACGTCCGCACGCGCCCGATCTTCTTCGTGGTGACGAGCCCCGCCTGCTCCAGAACGCCGACGTGCTTCTTCATGCCCGTGAGCGTCATGTGGAACTTCTCGGCAAGGTCCGTGATCGAAGCGTCGGCTCGTCCGAGCTGCTCCAGAACGCCACGCCGCGTGGCGCCCGAGAGCGCGGCGAACGAAGTATCAAGTCGGGTCGTCATATACTGAACCATATGGTGCAGTATTTAACGCAAGCGTTCGCGGCATGCAAGGGGTGGCCGTGAGGGATTGTTTGTGGTCAGCAAAGGCAATCTTGTCCATTTCGGCCGAACGATTCTCCCACGCATTTGCCACATAAAGTACTTGTCAATATGAAGTAAAGCGGTGATTATTCTCGCACTCCGACCCAGGTCTGGTGTGTATGACGATCTACGATCTTGTATTCATAGTCGGCTTCCTCTGCACCGTGGGCGCCCTCATCGTCGCCGCGGTTCAAGCACTGCGGGGCCGACGGCGGCAGGCGGGGCGCACACTGGTCAGAACGGCGGTTGCCGTCGCAGCGTACCTCACGCTCGTCGTGGTGGTGTCGTTGGCCACACCGCGGCGCATCCTTCCGCAGTCCGAACGCCGCTGTTGGGACGAATGGTGTCTGGCGGTTGAGCGCGTCACACGCACTGATTCAATCGGCCCGTCTGTGGTTGCCACGCCCGGAGACTTCCTTTATGTCGTTGACGTCCGTGTATCGAATCTCGGGAGAAGGCGGCGCCAGCGCGAACGTGGTGTGGTGCTCTATCTCCTCGATGCGTCTGCGGTACGGTATGACCCCGATTTGGAGGGCGAGCGCGCGCTTGCGGCATCGGGTCGTGCCGGTGATCCACTCGACAGCCCAATGGCCCCTGGCGGATCCTTCGTTCATCGCGTTGCATTTCGTGTCCCACGAAATGCAGCCGGTCTCGGTCTTGTCAAAGAAGGCAACGGCCCAGCGGCCTTCGTAATTGCCGACAACGAGAGCTTATTCCACAAGAGAACGATGACGCGATTTGACGTCGTTGAAAGCGGCAAGTAGAACGGTGCTCTCTTCTCCATATCCCCACCGCCCGCACGCCGATGCGGGGTTTTCTCGTCGAGCAGTCCCTTAGCGAACAGTAGGGTCCGTGATCACCATGATTGGCATGGTCGCTAGCAGCGCTCCGTCCAACCCGCGCACATCGAGCCGCGACTTGTCGCCCACGCGTGGCAAGAATTCAAAATCCAGCGTCTCGCCGATCGTTACGACCGAACGTGCGGCCTGTTCAACCTGTCGCGTCGCTGGAAACTCCCTGCCATCCTTCGCCAGCGCACGCCAGTTGAGGAGCGTGGTGTCACGCCATAGCTCGACACGCGCCCCGGGCCGGCGGACGGTCATGTTGATCAGTCGCAGCCGCTGAGCGATGCCTGCGCGGACGACTAGCGGCGGCGGCGATGCGCGTCCATTGATCAGTACGGACCGCAGCTCGTCCCCCCACACCGGCGGCGTGGTGATGAGGATGGCGTGGTCGGTCGTCGAGTCGAGCGTCAGGCCTGGTTCGAGCACGATCAGCGGGCCCGCGAGACCGGCAAGCTGCTGAGTGTTCTCGTCCACGTGCGTGTGGTAGATGAAAGTGCCGGCGCGGGGGGGCGTGAAGCGGACGACGAACGAGTCGCGCGGCGCGATCAACGGCGCCAGTCGTGATCCCGCGCCGCTGAAGCCGGGGACTCCGTCGTAGTAGCTCTCCAATTCGATGCCATGCCAGTGGACAGACGTCGGCACGTCGAGCGCGTTGACCACCGTGATGCGCACCGGCTCGCCGCGTACGACGACGATCGGCGGCCCCGTGTGCAGTCCGGAA
>JADGQU010000099.1 GCA_017881545.1 Gemmatimonadaceae bacterium | reverse complement strand
GTCCCTCGTCCGACGACATGTCGCAATCCAGTCCTCGCTCTCTCAAGTACGAATACGAGCTTTACGTAGAGAACGAGATAGAAAATTATAAAGAGTCGGTGTCCCGCTCCGCCATTCTGAAGATTGGCGACGAAGCGGCTGCCTCGCTGCGCGCCGGCGAGCAGTTCGTCATGGACGAAATTCTGCTCTGGGCGGAAGTCGATCGTATCATCCGCAAGCGCCTTCGCATCCCTGCATACGACACGTGGAGGAAAAAGCGCGTCAAGCTGCTCGCGGAGTATCGTCGTCCCGAGCACTGGGGAATCCCCGCCGATGGAGTACTCGCGCGCGAAATTCATCCTCCCGCTGAATCCAAGGTGCTGGTCGCGGGCGGCGACATAGACCGCACCGCACTCTACCTCGCCGCGCACGGCTGCGATGTGACCGCGGTAGATCGCGAAGTGGTCCCCCTCGAGCGCGTGATGAACGCCGCTCACGCCGCCGGGCTCGGCGACCGGATTCAGAGCTATGTCGCCGACATCACCGATTGGTCACCCGACGTCCCACTCGGCGCCCTCGTCTGCACACCAGACGCGTTCCTCGGACTTTCCCTCCAACAGCGCGGACGGGCGTTCGACCTTCTTCAGGGCGCAACCCGCGATGGCGGGGTTCATCTGGTGGAGACGATCGTCCAGGGCAAGAGGGGCGTCTCAGTCGCCGAGCTGCGCAGGCAGTACAAGGGCTGGACGATCTCGGTGGAAGCCGACTCCAGCTCCTCCAAGAGCTTCATGGCGAGAAAGGGCGCGACCTTACAGCCAGTGTCTTAAGGACACAGGTGTCCTCCAGTCAGGTGTCATTTTGCGACACATTGACTCCCGCCGAATAAGTTGTCATTCGCAAGTCCTTGCATAGCAACTACTTGCGCGCAGGGTCCAGCATGGCATGTCCGGTGCTTTCTATAGGGCCGAACAACAGGTGGGACCCAAATCAAAGCGAGAGCAGAATGAAGAAGGATCGTAAGGAAATAGCGTCATCGGAGCCCCTCGGGATCATCATCTCCCGTGGAGACAAGACGGAGCCTACCCCGGTTTTCTCGGCGTACATCTGGGGACCCGTTCCAGACTCTGTTCAGGATTCGGCGACGCGCGCCGCGTAAGCTGGCGCCACTACCATAAAGATTGTTCCGGAGTGAATCGGGCCCCGCCAGGAAGCGGGGCCTTTTTGCATTCAACGACAACTAGTGGAACACCGCCACCCAATGGGTACGTTGCTTGCCCGAGTCGTCGGGCGTGGAAGAGGCCGCTCCAAATTGGGAAGGCGAGCGTCACGCGCTCCTGTCGCAGCGAATCTCCGACTTCGGTCTGGAGATCCGCGGAACCCTGCTCGAGAAGCTGGTCGGCCAGCTCTATGAGGAGATCGCGGCAAAGGGCCTCGAGTTCCGGCCCCCTGTCTATCTGAGCGACCAGTGGGGGTGTCCGGACGGAACACCCCTCATCGGCGTTCCCTTCTATCTGGCCGACGCGCGTCTCTCGAAGATAGAGGAGGACTATTCCTCGTCGGTCGAAAACGCCGAAGAGTCCATGCGCTATCTGCGGCACGAGGCGGGGCATGCTTTCAACTATGCGTATCGTCTCTATGACCGGCCCGACTGGCGAAAGATGTTCGGCCCATACTCCCGTCCGTACCGTGAGCGGTATCGCGCCGATCCCTTCTCGCACGAGTTCGTCCGTCACATCCACGGCTGGTATGCACAGAAGCATCCGGACGAGGATTTCGCCGAGACATTCGCTGTGTGGCTCACGCCGGGGCTGGATTGGCGCCACGCGTACGAGGGATGGGGAGCGCTGAAAAAGCTCGAATACATGGACAGGGTGATGACTGAGATCGCGCACCAGATCCCGGAGGTTCCCGAGCCGTCGGAGGACGATCTGCCCGTGACCGCAATGCAATACACTGTCGCCGAGCACTACAAGGAGAACGAGGAGACGATTCCCATCCGCGATCAGCGGATATTCGACGGCGACCTGCGAACGATCTTCGTCACGGTGGAGCATGCTCCCGGCGCCGCGTCGGCCGCGGACTTCATCTCCCATCACGAGCGCGAGATCGTCACGCGCATCTCGTACTGGACCGGCGAGAACGCCGCGGTGGTGCGGCAGTTCGTGGATTTTCTTGCCAAGCGGGCGGGACTTCTTGGCCTCCGCCTCAGCGGGCTCGAGGCGGCAACGCTGATCGAGCTCACGGCGTTCGGAACCGCGGTGATGATGAACTACCGTCACACCAATGCAATCGACGGAACCGAATCGGGCGGCGACTCATGAAGATCACAGTCCTTCACAGCAAGGACGCGCTCGACCCGCCCGTTGATCCGCTACTCGACCAGCTCGACGCCGCGCTCTTGTACAACGGCCACACGATCCGAAGGTTGGCGGTAGACGACGCCGTGCAGCCGCTGATCGACGAGCTGACGAAGGTGCAGCCGGAGCTGGTGTTCAACCTCGCAGAATCGTTCAGGGGGAAGAGCGCGCTGGAGTCGAATGTCGCGGCGCTCCTCAATCTGCTGGATCTGCGATACACGGGGTCGAGTCCCGCCGGACTCATTCTCGCGGGCGACAAGACTCTCACGAAGAAAGTGCTGGCATTTCACGGAATTCTGAGCGCCAAGTTCGCGACGATGTATCGCGGGCAATCCGATTGGGTGGGCGATATCAAGTTTCCGCTGCTGGTGAAGCCGCCCCAGGAGGACGCATCGCTCGGGATCACCCAGAAGTCCATCGTGAACGATGTGAAGGAGCTTCTCGATGTGATCAGTAGCACCCAGCAGGAGTATCAGTCGCCGGTGCTCGTAGAAGAGTTCATCGACGGCCGGGAGTTCTATGTCGGCGTCCTCGGCAACAGCAAAGTGGAGGCGCTTCCGATAATCGAGCTCGACTTCTCGAAGTTTCCGAAGGGCTTGCCGAAGATCGCCAGCTGGGAAGCCAAGTGGGGAGACGACGGCGACGAGAAGGGCGCGGAGTTCGAGGGGACTGAATCGATTTTTCCGACTGATTTGTCGGAGGAGCTGGCCGCGAAGATCCAGAAGGTCGCAATTGATTCCTTCCAGGCACTGCGTCTGCGCGACTACGCGCGCATCGATCTACGCGTCACCGCGAGCGAAGAGGTCTATGTGATCGAAGCGAATCCGAACTGCTATCTGGAGCAGAAGAGCGAGTTCGCCCGGGCCGCACAGAAGATGGGACTCGAGTACCCGGCGCTTATTGCAAGAATCGTCGAGCTGGCCAGCGCCAGATATTCCCGATAGAGCTTCGCCGGCGTTTACGTTCGCGGTGCCAGACTGAGAGAGTGCTTTTCGCATAGATGCGAAAAAGCCGGCGATCTCGCCGGCTTTTTCGTTTTCCTCTACTGGAAAGGAGCTACCGCTTACGCGCGGCCTTGCGGGCTGCCTTCTTCCGCGCGCGTGTGCGTGCGCCCTTGCGCGCGGATGCGCTGCGGGCCGCCTTGCTTCCTTTGCGAGGCGCCTTCTTTTTCGCTGCTGCCATGTTGTCTCTCCACGATGAAGTAAACTCTCACCAGAGCCATGGTGGGACGGTGAGTCACGCATCGCGTCCTGACCGGCACGCGTGTCACCAAACAAAATCCTTGCGATGACGAGCCGAAGGGGACATCCGCAACTCGTCGCGACTTTCGAATGCAAGAGATGTGCGTGGAGTCCGTTCAGCCGCCGATTCGCTCGCACGGTCATCACTTCCAAAAACGGCACTCAACTAGCAGGTTTGAACTTTCCGCGTCCGAAACAAAAAAGAATTGTCGACTCTCAACGGAGTTGCTCGTGAAAGCGCTGGTAAAGGAATCCGCGTCACCAGGTTTCAAACTCAAGGATGTCGCGGAGCCCGGAATCCGTGAGGACGAAGTTCTCATTCGTGTTCGCCGCGCGGGAGTTTGCGGCACCGATGTCCACATCTACGACTGGGACGCGTGGGCGCAGGGACGGTGCAAGCCGCCGTTCGTCGTCGGACACGAGTTCGCCGGCGATGTCGTGCGGGTAGGCCGCCTCGTCACCGACGTGAAGGAAGGAGATCGCGTCACGGCGGAGGGACACATCGTCGACGGCCGCTGCCTGCTGTGCCGAACGGGGAACTCGCACGTTTGTCCCTTCGCCAAGATCATCGGCGTCGATCGCGACGGGTGCTTCGCCGAGTACATCTCGATGCCGGCGACGAACGTGTGGCACCTCGCCGACGAGATCTCTTACGACGTCGGTGGAATCCACGACCCGATGGGGAATGCGTTTCATACGGTGCTCACCGCGGAGATTCCAGGGGCGGTCGTACTTGTCACCGGCTGCGGCCCGATCGGAATATTCGCGGTCGGCATCTGCAGGGCGGCGGGCGCGTCCCGCATCATCGCGACGGACGTCAACGACACGAGGCTTGCGCTGGCGAAGTCCATGGGCGCGAACGACGCCGTACATCCCGAGGAGGCCGAGAAGCTCGTGCGGGGAGCGACCGAAGGGCTCGGCGCCGACGTGGTGCTCGAGATGTCGGGAGTGCCGGCGGCGATTCACCAGGCTTTCGCGCTGGTGCGGGTTGGCGGGCGCGTCCAGATGCTGGGGATTCCGTCGAAGAAGGTGGACTTCGACCTGGCGACCGAAGTGATCTTCAAGGGCCTCACGATTTACGGAGTGGTCGGCCGCCGCATGTACGAGACGTGGCACCAGATGACGCGCTTTCTCAAGTCGGGAGAATTCGATCCGACTCCGGTCATCACGCATCGGTTCCCGCTCAAAGAAGCGGATGCGGCGATCGCCGCGATCAAATCCGGCGAGGCCGGGAAGGTCATCTTCGAAGTCGCCTGAGAAAAAACTTCGCATCAAACGTGAGGATGCTGTGGCGCTGAACGAGAACTTCGATTCCGAGCTCAAGGCCGCAATCGAGAAGCTGAAGCAGGATCGCGTCTACAAGCGGCTGAACTACCTGGCGTCACCGCAAGGCGCGCGCGTCCAGATGGAGGGACGCGGAGACGTGGTTATTCTCTCCTCGAACAATTACCTCGGCCTGTGCAACGATCCGGCGGTGGTGGCCGCGGGAATGGACGGATTGAAGAAGTTCGGCGCCGGTACCGGGAGCGTCCGCTTTATTTGCGGTACTTTCACGATTCATCGCGATCTCGAGCAGGCGATCGCCGATCTCGTCGGCACCGAGGCCTCGCTCAGCTACGTCTCGGCGTGGAACGCGAACGAGGGATTGACGGCGACGATCGTCGAGCAGAACGACTTCGTGGTATCAGACGCGCTCAACCACGCCTCGATCATCGACTCGGTCAGGCTCGCGAAGGCGATCACGAAATGCACGACCGCCGTGTACCAGCATTCCGATCTGGACGACCTGAAGTCGAAGCTCGAGAGCGCGAAGAGCGCGCGCCGTCGCATCATCTGGACGGACGGCGTGTTCTCCATGGAAGGGAGCATGGCCAAGCTGCCGGAGATCCTACAGCTGGCGGAGGACTACGACGCGATCGTAGCGGTAGACGATTCGCACGGGACGGGCGTCCTCGGTGCGAATGGACGGGGCACCGCCGAGCATTTCGGCGTGCTGGGCGAGGTGGACATCATCACGTCTACGCTCGGCAAGGCGCTGGGTGGCGCGGCCGGCGGATTCGTGGCGGGGCCGGCGTCGCTGTGCGACATGCTCACCCAGCGTTCACGACCTCAACTCTTCTCGAATGCGCTCCCCCCGACGGTGGCGGCCAGCGCCCTCGGAGCGATCAGGCAGCTGGAGCACCATCCCGAGCTGGTGAAGAAGCTGCACGACAACACCCGCTACTTCCGGGGCGCGATTGCCGAGGCCGGGTTCAAGCCATTACCGGGCGAGACCCCAATCGTCCCTATAATCGTCGGGGAGACGGCGACAGCCATCAAGATGAGTGACATGTTGCTGGATGAAGGCGTCTTTGTGACGGGGTTCGGCTTTCCGGTCGTTCCTCAAGGGCAGGCGCGTGTGCGCTGTCAGCTCAGTGCTGCCCATTCACGCGACGATCTGGACCAGGCCATCGCGGCTTTCAAGACCGTCGGGAAGAAGCTTGGCACAATCTAGAGGACGCCTTAATGCAGAAGCTCAGAGCAGTCGCCGTTGCGCTGGTCGCAACGGTCGTCGTATCCGCGAGCGCGCACGCGCAGAACCGGAATTTCGATAATTCCTGGTTCTGGGGTTTCAAAGCGGGACTCAACACATTCTCGGTTCCGAACAAGGGCAACCGGTCGACGGCCGACTTGGGCATCGACTGGCTGATTACGCGCACGAAGGGCGGCCTGTACGTCTCGGCTAACCAGTCCGTTTTCCAGCAGGACCTGGATTTCGCGGACCCCGCTTCCAAAACGGGGCAGCGCACGGTGCGCGTGAACGACATGCGCCGTCTGAGCCTGGCCGGAGTCGCCTTTCCAAAACACTTTGGCGGAATCACTCCCTATGCCGGCCTGGGGTTCACCATAGTGGTACTGGGTGACGCGCGAATCTTCGTCGACAGCACGAACACTTTCCCGGACAACTCATTCTTTGACGCAGTCGAGAGTGAGCGCAGCCGCAGCTCGGTATTGGGAATGGCGGGCGTGCAGATCCAGACCAGGCGCGCGGCAATCTTCGCTCAGGAGACAATGATCCCGAGCAACAATCGCTTCCTTTTCTCGAGCGTCCTGTCGTTCTTCGAGTTCGGCGTCCGCTACAATTTCGGAAGTTCCATCGACCAGTAATAGCAGCTCTTGGCGCAACTGGCGATTGGACGAACGGCCCCGAAAGGGGCCGTTTCCTTTTATCTCCGGCCCGACACGAACTGGTTGTCTCTTACGATCCAACGCAGTGGCCAGTCGGCGCTTTTCGTGATGCCGATGCGGGCTGTGACTTCAATGTTCTCATCGGCGACCGGTTCTCCCTCGCGTATCACGATCGGTTTTCGCTGCAGGCTCTTCCCATTCATGGCGCCCGTGATGCCGAGGGCGGTGCAGAGTTTTCCGGGACCATTGGTCAGATCCGCAGTGTGAGAGATGCGCGGACGGCGCTTGTGCATCTGTGCCATCCCATCCAACGGCTCCAGCGCGCGGACGAGCACCGCGCTCGGCAATCCCTCGGAGCGCGTCACCGCGTTGAAGCACCAGTACATCCCGTAGATGAAGTAGACGTACGAGATTCCCGGGGGTCCATAAAGGCCTTCCGTGCGCGCTGTGCGTCCCGCCGCTGCGTGGCAGGCGAGGTCGTGCTCCCCGACGTACGCTTCGGTCTCGACGATGATTCCGCTGGCGGTCCCCGTCTCCGTCTGGCATTCGAGGACAGTGCCGAGCATCTCGCGGGCGACAATCTCAGTCTCACGCTCGTAGAACCCGGGAGTGAGGATCCGACCCCGATGGAATTGCGAGCGAGGCCTCGAGCCCAGAAGACTCGCTGAGGAGTGTTCCGTGCCCGAGTTTTTTTGCCTGCTCACACTACTCGCTAGCCGCTTTGCTCTTGCTCTTGCGAGCAGCGCGTCTGGGCGCGGGCTTCTCGCCATCTTCCGACGATGCCACTGGCGATTTGCGCGCAGGGCGGCGCGGTTTCTTATCGTCGGCACCGGCGCGCTTACGTCCACTGCGCGGCTTCAGGTCGCTGTCCGAAAGAGCGTCCTCGCCCGTGAGGGGGAGATCGGGGACGGACTCGGTGAACACCGGCTCGGGAGCAGGTCGCGAGGTCTCGACCACGCCGACAGAAAGCAGATCGGGTGGCACGATGCCCACGCGC
>JADGQU010000010.1 GCA_017881545.1 Gemmatimonadaceae bacterium | reverse complement strand
TAGTGCACGGGTTGGGTGCGAGTCCCGGCCGCGCTACCGGGACTGTTCGCGTGCTCGACTCGCCCGCCGACGAGGGTTCGATGAAGACGGGCGAGATCCTCGTGACGCGCATGACTTCGCCGGACTGGGTTCCCATCATGCGACGCGCGGCTGCTATCGTGACGGATGCGGGCGGCATGACATCGCACGCCGCGATCGTCGCGCGCGAGCTCGGTCTGCCGTGCATCGTCGGCGCGCACAATGCAACGCGGGTTCTCACCACGGGAGCGTTAGTCACCGCCGACGGCGGCGCCGGGACTGTCGTGGCGGCCAGCATTGGTCAACCCGAGCCAGCAGCGGCGGGCGTGACGACCGTTCATCCGAGCGCGAGCGCCGCACCTGTCGCACCGATCACCGGAACGCGCCTCTACGTCAATCTCGCGGAGCCGGACCGCGTCGCCGAGATTGCAGCACGCGATGTTGACGGCGTCGGACTCCTGCGCGCCGAGTTCATGATGCTCGAGGCGCTGGAACACATGCATCCGCGCGCTTTCCTCGCGCAGCGGAGTGCCGACGAATTCGTGAACCGCATGGCCGGGAGCCTTCGCGCATTCGCCCAGGCTTTCAACCCACGGCCGGTTGTTTACCGGGCGATGGACTTCCGGTCCAACGAGTTCCGCAATCTCACCGGGGGTGCGCCGTATGAGCCGACCGAGGCAAACCCGATGATCGGGTATCGGGGCTGCTTCCGGTATACGCGCGAGCCCGATCTGTTCGCGCTGGAGCTCCGCGCGCTCGCCGAGGTACGCCGCGACTATGAGAACCTGCACCTCATGATTCCGTTCGTGCGAACCGCGCGCGAGCTTAAGACTTGCCTCGCCCTCGTGGATGCGAGTCCGCTCGGAGCCGATGCGCGGCTCCAGCGGTGGATCATGGCCGAAGTGCCATCGGTGATTTACCGCCTGCCGGAGTACGCCGCGCTCGGCATCGCCGGCGTTTCGATCGGGTCGAACGATCTTACGCAGCTGATGCTCGGCGTGGACCGCGATAGCGAGTTGTTCGGTGCTGATTACGACGAGCGCGATGCCGCCGTGCTCGACGCGATCCGAATGATCATCACGGAGTGCCGGCGCCTCGGTCTCACCTGCTCGATTTGCGGGCAGGCGCCATCGGTGCACCCGGAGTATGCCCGGCGTCTGGTGGAATGGGGCATCGACTCGATCTCGGTGAACGTCGATGCGATCGATCGCACGCGGCGCAACATTGCCAGCGCGGAGCAGCGCCTTCTTCTCGCACGGGCTCGTATGATGCCGGCCTGAGGCCGACATTCAGATCGGGCGGACCATGGCAATCATCCAGCTCGGCCCCCTCGCCAGACGGTTCGACGATATCGTCGGACGGCCGAGGGAAGAGCGGCCATCGAAAACTTCGACCGATCAGAAGGAGCCGCTACGCGTCGATTACGCTACCCACCTCCCCTCGCCAGAATCAGAAACGCTACGTGCGAGGAATGCCTACATCCGAATGCGACTTTTCCTGACTGCGCGACTCCTCGGCGGGATGTATCGTGGAGCCAAATGATGAACTTCTCGCAGCTCATCGCCCTTGCGCACTCGCTCAGAGACACGCGCGTACTGACCGTGTATCTCGATGGGACCGCGACAGATCCGGCCGGTCAGCGCTCCTGGCGAGTGCACCTCGAGCAGAGCTTGCAGAACCTGCGAGCCTGGCTTGATGGATCGGATCATTCGGAGCGTGAGAATTTCGAAAAATGCATCCGCCTGCTCGAGAAAGAGCTCGAACCGTTCACGGAAAACGTGCCGATGCACGGCTGGGCCGCCTTCATCACTGCCGACGGTGTGCGCGAAGCCTCGCTGCTGCCGGTAGGGATGCCGACCCAGGCGGTGTGGAGCACGGGCGTGAGCGTAGCACCCTACATGCGCGCTCTAAAAGAAACTCGCCCGGTTGTCGTCGTCCACGCCGATTCCACCAGGGCCGATGTTTACAAGTACTACCTCGGCAAGATCGAGCGCGTCAAAACCCTGCGGGCATATCATACGGTCATGAAGCCGTCGCACATGGGTGACGCGCCCCGCGTCGGCTTTCACGCGGGCACGCGCGGAGATACCGGCCACGACGAAGCGCAACGCAGTCTGCTGGTGGGAACAACACGAATGCTGTCCGATGCGGCGGAAAGAGCGATACTCGTCGCGGGCGACGATGGCTGGATCGTCACTGGCGGCATACCGCAGGTGAGTCTGCATCTCGCGGACATGCTGGCTGCGCGCGCACCGGATCGCGTCCTGCACGACGACTCGCTCGACATCCACGCATCCAAAGCCGACCTCGCAGCGGCGGCCCGCGCCGCGGCTTCCAAACTGCGCAATACGATGGATGGGGCACGCGTGGCCGAGATCCTCGAGACCAGTAATGCGACCGGGCTGGGCGCCATGGGGCCGGCCGCAACCCGAGAGACGCTCGATCAGCGGCGCGTGCGGGAGCTCTATCTGACGCATCACTTTCTCGAGAATCATGCTGCCGCGGCCGAAGACGCCGTGCGATCGGCAATCGAACAGGGCGCTCTCGTCGAGGAGGTATCGGGTGCCGCCGCGGAGCACCTGGACGCCCACGGTGGCATGGGCGCGCGTCTCCGGTACAGACTGGCGCCGAGCACCGCGAACGTCCTGAGTGGATGACGACATTCGATTGAACCCACGCTGGAGTTTGTTATGTCCGGGCACCTTGTTGACACCACTGGTTACCTGCGCCGCGTGCTGTGGATCGTTTTCGGCATCAGCATGGTGGGAGTCGCATTTTCCGGTACGTTGGCTTATCGCGAGCTGAGTGGACGACTTGTGTCCTGTCCACCGGTTGGTGCACCAGGCACCATCTTCGGCGTTCCAGCCTGCGTCTTCGGGCTGCTGATGTTCGCGTTTCTTGCTCTGATGTCGGGACTCGCTCTCATACGGACAAGCGCGGGGTCACGTCTAATTCGGAGCTTCCAATGATCGAACAGACAACCCGTTACGGCATCGGTACCACCGTCCCCCTGGCCTACGACCGGGCGGTGGAGCGCACTAAAGAAGCGTTGGCTGCCGAGGGATTCGGTGTGCTGACGGAGATCGACGTGGCCGCGACGCTGAAGAAGAAACTCGACGTCGACTTCCGGCCCTACATCATACTGGGAGCGTGCAATCCGCCACTGGCGTACCGCGCTCTTACGGCGGAGCGCGACATCGGCCTCCTCCTACCGTGCAACGTCGTGGTTTACGCCGACGATACGCCGGGCCGCAGTGTCGTCGCGGTGATGGATCCGGTAGAAGCGTTGGAGCTTACCGGTAACGAAGAGATTCGTCCCGTGGCGGAAGACGTTAAAGCAAGACTCATTCGCGTCCTCGAGGCAGTCGAGCGCACCACCGGGTGAACCTCCAACACGCAGGTTCACCCGGATGGTACGATCCTGCCGTGAAGTAGCGGGCGGCTACTTCGCGTTGATCTTGATCGAGCGCCGTTTCGTCAGCTCCTCGGTTGCTTTGGGAAGCTGGATGGTCAAAATGCCATCCTTGAACTCGGCCGCGATCTTGTCATCGGCAATTCCACCAGGGAACGGGAACGACCGCTGGAAGCTTCCGGATCGCCGCTCCCAGACGTGATACTTGGTGTCGTTCGCCTTTTCTGTGTGCTCCTCGGTCTTGTCCCCCTGAATCGTGAGCACGCCGTCGGTGAAATCGACGCGGACCTCATCCGGCGAGAGACCCGGAAGTTCGGCGGTGACCGTAAAGGTCTTCGGACTTTCGGTCACGTTCACAATGGGGAAGAGGCCCACCTGGGTCAGCTCGGTCATCCCGGGAAACTCGGGGAAAAGTCCGAGCGCATCCTCCATCATCTGTGCTACTTCCGGGAATCTGGATGGGGCAAAAATCTGCGGCAGCTGCGTCGGGCGACGCCGGGTAATCCTGGTATTTGGTGACATCGTTCCTCCCTAGTAAGTGTTATCGGGACGCAAGAGAACAGGTCGAACTGCCTGCGATCCCGACTCCGCGAAAACTCATTCCAGCACGAAAAACGTCTTGTCCTGACTCCGCTCCGCACGCTCCTTGATGCCGAGCAACATCCGCCGTTCCATAATCATGTGGGCGGGCTCGAACACGAGCAGGCTGAGCGGCGACCCAACAACGGCCCCAACACTGGGCAGCCCGGGGCCTCTCGTACGAATCAGCATGCGAGTAGTGCTGTCGTTGATTGGGAACAGCGTGAACGACCCCCAGCCCTCGAGAACAATCGCCTGCCCCGGAATCAGCTCGAGAATCTTCCAGCCGACATCGGAGCGGAATCGACCGCCCAGCCAATCGGGGGGAGCTGACCGCACGAGCTCGCCGACGCGGCGCGACTGCCATTCGGGAACGATGCGATCCGCATTGCTGACCCGCGCGCCGATTGCGTTCTCGAGCTTTGAGTAGCTGTAGAATCCGCCGCGATCCTGCCCGATCTGAATGAGCCACGGCCACACGGCGGTTGTCGGCGCATTGATGGTGATGCCGTGATCGATACGGTAGTGCGCCACTGGCACAAACTGGTCTCCCGGGAGGGCCATTGCGCGTTCCGCCGCCGTCGTTCCCCACTGGATGCTCAAAGGGCGGACCGCGATGACGAGCGCCACGTAGATCAGGACAAGCCAGGAGATGATGACGCCGGAAAACCGCCTGATTCTTTTCGCGCGACTGACCGGAGTGTCCATCGCAAGGGTGGCGTCTCGTGAGTACGCCGCCAGTGCCAGGATCATGATGTCGATCCCCAGTCCGAGCAGAAATGCACTTCGCGGTGAGGAAAGAAAGAGCAACATCGACGCGCTGGAAGCGACGATTGTGATCGCGCGCCAGACATCGCGAAGTCCGGCCACTCCAAGAGCGCCGAAGCCGGCAGCGATGAAGCCCACCATCGCGAGCTCCCAGAGAGACGCCACCATCCACCAGCGTCCCGTTTCTGCGGCCCATATTCCCACCGCGGCGTGGGCCAGTCCGTGCAGGAGAAAAAAGTAGCCAAGGATCTTCTGTTGAATCGCCGAGAGCGGGAAGGTCAGGCTTTCACTTCGCTCCCAGCGCGGGATGACGGTCGGCGGCATGGTCACGGGGAGAACCTCTCGTTGTGAGCTCTCAGGTGGTCAGGATCGTGCGTTAGCCACCTTTTGCAGGTGGAGTGATCAACATCGACCAGCTCCCTTCGCGCACCAGCTTCCTGCTAACACTCCCGAGCAGCAGGCGGGTGATGAGGTGATGTCGCTGGCTCGCAATTGCGATCAGATCGGGTGAGACGAGCGCGGCCGCGGCCATCAGCTCTGCCCCGGCATCACCGGTGCGGGAAACGGTTTCGACCTGAATCGATTTCCCTTCGCTTATCTCATCGGTCAGGTGAAGAAAAGCGTGCTCGATTCCCTCACGTTGAATGAGGGCTTCACCTTCGTCCCCCTCTTCGACGATGAACGAAGGCAAACTGACGTGAACGAGAACTACAGAGCCGCCGGGCTCAGCCAGGTTTGCCGCGACATGCGCGGCTTCGCGGCTGGCATTGCCGAAGTCGGTGGCCACCATGATTCGCCGTGGCAATCCCGACAAGGCCGGACGCACGCCCAGCACCGGCACGGTTGCTCTTGCCATCACGCGAGTAGCAGTGTTCTCACCGATTGCCTGCTCGAACGCGCCGTGCTGGTGGATTCCCATCACCAGAAGATCGGCATTCCTGCCTGCTGCTTCCTGCGTGATACAGAGCGCTGGCTCGCCGCTAAGGCTTAGCACCGGCCAGGTCTGAGCTCGGCCAGTAGTGGATGAAATCAGTGCCCCGAGGGAGCGTGCCAGCCCCTCATGGAATTCCTCGCCCAACGCCGCCTCGGCAAAAAACATCATGGAGTTGGGAGTGCCGGCAACTGGTGTCATCAGCTCGGTGGCATGGATGACTGTTGGCACCGCGCCTCGCGATGTCAGGGCGTCTGTAACGCGAATCGCAGCTCGAGCGTTGTCATCGTTTTCGATGGCCAGCAACAGGTTGAAGGTGGATCCCGGCCGGAACAGGTGGCGGACTTTGCGCACCACCGATGACGGCTCCGACTTCGTGATTGGTGCTTCTGCCGTTGTAGTTGTCATGGCTCGCGTTGCTCCTTTAGTGTCGGTGCCCGTGCGGGCTTTTCGGCGGGTCCGGGGCAATGCCCGACGCACCGCAAAACGGCTTCGCCAATGTTGCCGTGAGTGGATGCGCGTCAGCCCATGGGAGTAGCCCGACGTGCAAGGCGGGCACGCACGCAATTCCGACGGCTTGCCGGGGTTTTTCAGACGCCTCTGGCATTCCGCAGAAATCGCCGTGAACCGCCGACAGCAGCTCATCTTCAGCCAGTTCGGACGGAGTGCGGTGTCCGTGACGCGGAGGTCTCTCTTCGTAGAATCCCATGGTCGCAAGTTGCAACCGCAAGCATTCCGCGTCCGTCAGCGATGTGCTGGTTTTTTGTGAGAGTTTTCCTCACCGGGCACTGGATGCCGGTTGGCGACGCTCCGCTCAGGCCGCTGCCCGCTCATCGCGGTGACGATACTGTATGCGATGACGAGGAGGTATGTTCAGGACCCCTCTTGAGCCTACAAATTATCCTTCCGCGAGGGCCCGACTCTCCGATTGTCCCGACGCGTCGTCAGCAACGGGCTGCTTAGGATGAACGACAAGCAACGACGTGGGCGACGTTCGGGTGATCTCGTCGGCGACACCCCCGAAAACCAACCGACTCACTCCGCCTTTGCCACGGGTGGCGAGAGCGATGACGTCGGCTCTCGCGCGCACCGCGTAATCCCGAATCGCGGTCGCGATGTGGTCGCTCAGGACGACGTCCTTGCTCACCGTGAGTCCCTGCCCTGTCAGCTCACTTGCGACGTCGTCGAGATAGGTCCTTGCAATGGCGATGTCGGCGTCCCACCAAGGCAGGCCTGGCTGCATGATCTCCCTTTGGGAGTAGGTAACTGGAGTGAGCACGTGAATCAGGTTTACGGTTGAACCGAACCGAGAGGCGAGCGCGGCCACTTCAGGCAGAACTTGCTCCGCCAGCTCGGAGCCGTCGAGCGGAACGACGATCCGGCTGAGCGCGTACTCCGGAGTCGCGCCGATAGCGGAAGTGCGCGGTCTCACCACCAGGACGGGAATGTTCGTATTCCGAATGAGATAATCCGTCACGCTCCCGAGCGTGATCCGCTTCAGACCGCCGCGAGAGTGACTGGACATCACTATCAGGTCGACGTTGTGCTTCGTGGCATACTCGGCAAGCGTCCGGGTTACGGGGCCATCCTCGAGCGCCGTCGTGACTCGGATGTTGTCGAGCGCGGCGTACTCGTTGCCGAGGGCCTCGAGTTTGCGCAAACGGGCGAGACGTTCATCCATGAGCGTCTGCTCCGTTATCGCCAGCACCGGCGGCCGGGGCACCGTCTCGATGCCCAGCGGCGGAGCCTCTGCTGCAACGAGATGAAGATCCGCGTCAAAGCGTTGTGCCAGCTTCGCTGCCACGGAGATCGCCACGATCTCACTCTCGGCGCCTTCCGTAGGGGCCATGATCACTTTGTGCATTGCTCCTCCTGTGTCGGCTCCAGCGTTCGTGGGCTTCAAATGATCGACCTCTCGTCGCAAGAACGCATGATGGAGGGTGCAACGGTCAGTGGCAACTGTCCGTCGGAGATGTCCCGTAGTTCCTGTGAGAGTTTTCCTCACGCGGACGCAGTCGAGCGCTCAAGCGCGGGCAATTACCCACAATGAAACAGGGAAACGCTGACAAGGAATCAGTCATACACTGACTGAGCCGTTTCCTAGTTGTGTCCACATTCGACAGCACCGGAGCGCGATCGCACCGGACTGTGAGCGCAATTACGAGGAGACTGTATGTACAACGTGATAATGGTTCCGACTGACGGTTCGGGTTTCGATCGTGAGGCAATCCGGGTTGCGCTCAGAATTGCGGAGCGAACCGACGCGAAAGTCAGGCTGGTGCGCATTCTCGCAACCGGGTCGTTCTTCGGTATGGCGGCGGCAGCTGATGGCACGCCGCTCGCAGCCGAAATCGTGCGCAGCGAGCACGAAATGGCGCTGAGCGAGCTTTATGCGCTGGCTGCCGAGTGCAGAACTGTATCGAGTGCAACGGTTACGGTCGATCTGCACGGCGGTCCTGTCCCCGATGTGCTCGAGGCATATGCCAGGCGTCACGACGTCGATCTGATCGTAATCAGCACCCACGGACGCAGCGGCATCTCACGGCTTTCACTCGGCAGCGTAACCGACTCTCTGATTCGGCACACGACAATCCCCGTCCTGGTCGTGAAGCCACCAACGAGTTATCTGAACCCACAGGTCGGAAATGCATTCAAGCGCATCGTCGTTCCGCTCGATGGATCGACCCTCGCTGAACAGATTCTGCCGCGCGTGCATATGCTGGCGAAGCTCGAGGAAGCCAAAATCACGCTGCTCAATGTTCTCGTTCCACAGTCGTACTCACAGAAGGGGATTGCCGATCCCGCTCTGCCCTGGTGGGACAAGGAAATCTATCTGGCGGAGGAATATCTCTCCCGCATCGCCGGCAGGCTCCGCCGGAATGGCTTGACGGTGACTACGGATATTGTCATCGGCGAAAATGTTGCCAGTGCGATTGGCGACTTTGCGAGCCGGGAGAAGGCCGACATGATTGCGATCGCGACACACGGTCGCGGTGGCCTCGCCCGATTGATTCATGGCAGCGTCGCCGATGCGATAATGCACTCGGCGAAAATCTCGATGCTCGTGTTCAAGCCTGAAAACGTCGCGGAAAAAACAGAATCTCCATTCATGGCGGGGATCAGAGCTGATCTCATTCCGGCCTGACCGGTCGCCAATCGCATCGAGGGTCTCGCACGCCAGAATCAGCCCCTCCTTCTCCACTTCGATGATGCGGCGTCGGTCCGCAGTCCAGCTGTCCGTAGCCGGGAAGTCATTGAGCGGTAGGGCTTTCCCTCACGGAAATGCGGCTTATCTACTCAAAGTTCGCTGTTGCTCCCCGACAGTCAGGCGCACCTGGCTCCGGCATCTTAAGTGATGATTCCCAGCTCCCTCCTTGCCGCACCGGGGCTACCACTCCCTCGAAGTGCACGCCGCGCCCTCCAGCTCGGGCAACCCGGCCTCATTGCGCTGGCAATGATCGGTGTGTGCGCCAGCGGCAGTGCGCCGTCCGAGACCGCCGCGCTTCCCTTCTCCCTTGGGGAGAAGCTCACCTACGAAGTCACGGTCGCGCGGGGCAGCAAAGTCGGAGCAGCCACAATGTGGATAGAGGGCCCGGTCGATGTCCGCGGGACCAGCACCTATCTGCTGCGCTTCGATTCAAAGATTCGGATCGCGCTCCTGAGCGCCGTCAGCAGCAGCTCATCGTGGTTCGACCCGCTTCGCGGCTCTTCTCTCCGTTTCTTCAAGCACGAACAGAATCTTTTGGCGCGCCACGACGAGGCGGTTGACTTCTATCCGGACAAGAAGGAGTGGAAATCGGCGAAGGGAGAGATCGGGCAGAGCCAAACCAACACGCCGCTCGATGAGCTCTCATTCATGTATTTCATCCGCACGCTTCCAATGACACCAGGGGCGACCTACAGCTTTGATCGCCATTTCGACGCCGCGCGAAACCCAACCACGATAACCGTGATTCGCCGCGACATGATCCCGACTCCGATGGGCGAGCTGCGGGTAATCCTCGTCGAGATGCGGGTGCGCGACCCCCAACATTATGAGGGAGAAGGCGTCATCCGGGTTCACCTCACCGATGACGAATGCAGACTGCCGGCCAGAATCGAGAGCACGATGCCCATAGTAGGAACCGCCATACTGACCATTGCATCTCAAAACAGCCACTGCGGGAAACCGTAACACAGGGAGATTGTATGTACAAAGTGATCATGGTGCCGACCGACGGCTCGGGATTTGACCGTGAGGCGATCCGCGTTGCGCTCAGAATTGCCGACCGGTGCGGCGCGAAAATCAAGCTGGTGCGCGTGCTCGGGATCGGGTCCTTCTTCGGAACGGGAATGGCGGCCGACGGCGTTGTCGTCGCAGCCGACGTCGCCCTCACCGAACGCGACAGAGTCCTCGCCGAGCTCTACGCGCTGGCGGCCGAGTGCAGAACCGTGTCGGACGCCGACATAACGGTCGACCTGCATTCCGGACCGACCGGGGATGTGCTCGAGGGATACGCGCGGCGCCACGACGTCGACCTCATAGTAATGAGCACCCACGGCCGTAGCGGTCTTTCGCGGATGTCGTTGGGGAGCGTAACCGACCTGCTCATCCGCCACACAACGATCCCAGTTCTGGTCGTGAAGCCGCCAACGAGCTATCTGAATCCTCAGGTCGGCAAAGATTTCAGGCGCATCGTCGTTCCGCTCGATGGATCGACGCTCGCCGAGCAGATTCTTCCGCGGGTGACGGCGCTGGCGACATTGGAAGAAGCAGAGATAACCTTGCTCAACGTTCTCATTCCGCATTCGTACTCGAGGAAGGAGATCGTCGATCCCGATCTCCCGTGGTGGGACAAGGACATCGCGGTCGCCCGGGAATATCTCTTCGGTGTAGCCGGCAAGCTTCGCCGCAGTGGCGTGGCGGTAACGACGGACATCGTCATTGGTGAGAATGTCGCCAGCGCCATCGGAGACTACGCGAGCCGCGAACGGGCCGACTTGATTGCAATCGCGACGCACGGCCGTGGCGGCCTCACCCGAATGGTTCGCGGGAGTGTCGCTACAGCCATATTGCACTCAGCGAAAATGTCGATGCTTGTGTTCAAGCCGGACCAGGTCGCGGAGATGAAAAAGTCTCCCGTCAAGGAAGGAATCAGGGCGGATCTAATCCCGGCCTGAGCGTAGCCTCGATGCCTCGCTCCGGCTAACTCCCTATGTCCGCACCTGTCACCACCCGCCAGGTGTCACGGGCAATGAGCAATTCCTCGTCGGTGGGAATAGTCCACAGCTCGACCCGCGATCCCTTCGCATCGAAGCGGCCTTCGGCGCCGACCAGCGCGTTGTTACGTGCGTCGTCGACTTCGATTCCGAGCCAGTCGAGATCCTGGCAGATGCGACGGCGCACTTCCGGTGCATTCTCTCCGATGCCGCCGGCGAAGATCACAGCGTCGGCGCCATTCATCGCTGCTAGATACGCTCCGAGATACTTCTTGACGCGATAGCAGAACAGGTCGATCGCCAGTCGCGCCCGCCGATCCCCATGCTCCGCCTCCTCGGCCAACAGTTCGCGCATGTCTGCCGTCAGTCCCGATACGCCGAGCAGGCCTGACTGCTTGTTGAGCATCAAGTCGAGATCGTGCAGACTCATGCCCTCCTTGGCGGCTACATAGTCGAGGATCGCCGGATCGAGGTCGCCCGAACGCGTGCCCATGACGAGCCCCTCGAGCGGCGTGAAACCCATCGATGTGTCGACCGACAGGCCGCCTACGATCGCGCAGGCCGAGGCGCCGTTGCCGAGGTGCAGCGTGATGATCCTGGTCGCTTCGCGCGTTCGGTTGGTGAGTTGACGATATCGATACGCCACGTACCGGTGCGACGTTCCGTGAAACCCATAACGGCGCACTCGGTGGCGGCGGTACAGTTGATACGGGATCGCGTAGATGTATGCCGATTCCGGAAGGCTGTGATGGAAGGCCGTGTCGAAGACGGCGACCTGCGGGACGCCCGGACCAAGTACGGCGCGCGCGGCGGCAATGCCGCGCAGATTGTGCGGATTGTGGAGCGGAGCCAGCTCGATGACCGTTTCCAGAGCGCGCAGAATTTCGTCGTCCACGCGCGTGGACTGCGTAAACCGTTCACCACCGTGCACGACGCGATGCCCCACTGCTTCGATTTCTCCTACACTCGCGATCGGCGCACCGGACTCTGCGCTCATGAGCCAGCCAATGAGATACTCGACGGCCGCGGTATCATCGCGAATGGGGCGCACGCTTCTTACGGGTTGTTTGTCCGCAGCCGTCAGCGTGACGATCGCTTCGCCGCCGATGCGCTCGATGTATCCGCTCGCCAGGCGACGATCGCGGGACTCGGCGATTGCCGACTCGTCGGTGTCGATGAGGTGAAACCTGACGGATGACGAGCCGAAATTGAGGACGAGAATATGCATGTTATATTCGCTAATCGATTGTGACTATGACAATCTAGGCAAAACATCGAGCCCCTTGTCGTGTCGGCTCTTTGCCAAGGGAAGCTATGGGCTCTCAGGGTTTCTCGTACAGGAAGTCAGGCAGCGGCTGACACTCGCAGGGCGGAGCCAGTCGCATCTTTCAGGTGTGCAAATGCGTCGTCGGTTGACAGCAATCTTTGCGGCTCTCGCGCTCGTCCAGCTTTCGCTCGGCGGCGCCGTCGCGTTCTGTCCATCGCACCGGGTGTCGTCCCACGACATGTCGGCGCAGCGTGAGCATTCGCCTGCTGGTCCGGGTTGCCATTCCGCCAACTCACGCGCGAACGCGAACGTTCCGACCAACCATGGGACACCATCGTGCGATCCATCGGCGCAGGGTGCCTGCGTCGGAATGACCTCGTGCGCCGCAGTAATCGCGTTCGCCAGGCCTGAACACTTCGCGGCTGGTCTTCGGCCTGACCAGACCCTGCCACCCGTCCTGGACCTGCTTCCCGGACGGAACCTCGCTCCCGAGCCTCCTCCTCCGCGCATCTGACCGCTCGATCGTGCATTGGCGCGGCGTACAAACGCCGCCCACATCGAAGTGGCCGCAGCGGCTAGCCGCTGCAACAAGGAGGCAGGGAAATGATCGCTGTACTATGGATGGCGCTGGCATTCGCGCAGGATTCAGTGCGCCCCACTCAGCCATTGGAGCTGGCCAACGTCTACCGAAACGCGCGAGAGCGTAGCCCGCGCATAGCGGCTGCACGTGCTCTGACCGATGCTGCTCGAGCCCGCGCTCCATCCGCGCGCCGCCCGCCTGACCCCCAGGTGCAGTTCGGCTTCATGAACTACACGCTGCCTGGCCTCCGACCAATGGATGTCCTCGGCATGCAGCAGCTTCAGGTAATGCAGATGCTGCCGCTGCCTGGCAAGCTCCGCCTCGCCGGACGTGTCGCGGATGCGTCCGCGGATGCGCAGGCGGAGCGCGCGCGCGATGTCGATTGGGAGGTGCGGTCGAAGGCGGCGATGGCGTTCTATGACCTCTACGTCACCGATAGATCGCTGGGCATTGACCGCGAGACCCTTCGGCTGCTCCAGGACATTCTACGCACCACCGAGTCCATGTACCGGGTTGGTGAAGGCCGCCAAGCCGACGTACTTCGCGCTCAAGTCGAGATCGCGCGCATGGTGCAGGACACCATCCGCATGACGACGATGAGATCAGCCATGGCGGCTCGACTAAACGCGATCACCGACACGCCGGCTCAGGCATTGATCGGAACTCCTTTGCTCCCTGCGTTCCCGGATTCCATGCCTGGACTGGATGGGGCAATACGCTCCGCGGTTGCTGATCGGCCGATGGTGCGCGCCGGGGAGCGCGATCTGGAAGCGGCGACGGCCCAAACAAGATTGGCGCGCCGTGAAATCTGGCCCGACCCCACGATCGGACTCCAATACGGGCAGCGCAGCGGCATGGACGGAACGGAGCGCATGGGCAGCCTCATGATCGGCGCCACGCTGCCGGTGTTCGCGCGGAGCCGCCAGCTCCGCATGCGTGACGAGGCTGCCGCAATGCAGCAGATGTCGCGCGCCGACTTAACGGCAATGAGGGCAGAAACCCAGGCCGCCGTCGCCGAGGCATACTCGAATCTCACGCGCGCCCGCAACCTCGCGACGTTGTATCGCACGACGCTGCTTCCGCAAGCGGATGCCGCTATCACGTCGGCGTTCGCAGCCTACCGCACTGGCGCGGTGGACTTCATGACGCTGCTCGACAGTCGCATGAGTTTGAACCGCTATCGCAAGGAGCTTGTCGAGCTGGAAGCAGATGAAGGAAAGGCCTGGGCCGATCTGGAGATGCTGCTGGGACGCGAGCTGTTCGACCCTTCGAGCGCCGTCGCGCGCGGAACATCGGGGAGGAACTGACGATGGCAACTCGAATCATGGCGACGCGCCCCACGCGCAAGTCGATGCGTATTGCCCTCTATGTCGCGCTCCCGCTCGCGGCCGTGATCGGCGCGTACTTCGCCACACGGCCAAAATCCGAGACGGCACAGGCCGGGGCCCGCGATAGCGCTCAGGTAGCCGCCGGAGCAACCGCCCAACCGGTCATGCTATCGGCCGCGGACGCGCGTCGCATCGGGGTGACGTTCGCCGTCGCGGCGTTCGGCGGCATCTCGCGCGAGATCCGCGTCGTCGGACAGATCACGTTCGACGAAACACGGGTGAAAGCCATATCTCCGAAGATCGACGGCTGGGTCGAGCAGCTGTACGTCAATTTCACGGGACAGGAAGTCACCGCCGGAACTCCACTGCTGGCGATCTACTCGCCGATGCTGGTGACAGCTCAGGAGGAGTTACTGCTCGCGAAGCAGCTCCAATCTGACGTTTCGCTCGGAGCTGACGACGCTCGCGCGCAGGCGGCGAGGCTGGCGGCTTCGGCTCGGAGCAAGCTCGCATTCTGGGATTTCTCCGCCGGTGACATCGCGCGGATCGAGCAAGAGGGGCACGCCAGGCGGACCCTTGTCATCCGCTCGCCTGTCTCAGGCTTCGTTGTCGAGAAGAACGTGCTGCAGGGAGAGCGGGTGATGGCGGGCACAGCTATCTACAAAATTGCCGACCTGAGCAGCGTGTGGATGGACGGCGAGGTCTACGAACAGGATCTACCGTTGATTCGCCTCGGCCAGCGCGCCGAGGCCGAGTTGCAGGCAATTCCCGGGGCGACGTTCGTCGGAACCGTGGCGTACATCTACCCCACACTGAACCCGGACACGCGTACGGTTCGGGTGCGTGTGCAGCTGGCGAATGAAAACCATCGGCTAAAGCCGGGAATGTTTGCAACGCTGCGACTCTTCGCGACGGCAGGGCAGAGCGTTCTGAGCGTGCCGCGTTCGGCGGTTCTCTCGACGGGAGAGCGAAATCTCGTATTCGTAAAGCGCGCCGACGGCATGCTCGAGCCGCGCGCAGTAGAGATTGGCGGCGCATCGAGCGATCGCATCGAGATCCTTCGCGGCCTTGCGGGTGGTGACACAGTCGTCACTTCCGCGACCTTCCTCGTCGACGCCGAATCCAACCTCGGCACGGCCCTGGGTGGAATGGGCAATATGCCGGGAATGGATATCGCCGCGCCGAAGAAGAAGGAGTAAGGGCCATGCTGAAGCGCGTCATCGAATGGTCCGTCAGAAATCAGTTGGTGGTGCTGCTCTTCACCGTCGTGGCGGTGCTTGGCGGCATCTGGGCCATCAAGCACACTCCCCTCGAAGCGCTGCCCGATCTCTCCGACGTGCAGGTGATCGTGCAGGCGGATTACGCCGAGCAGGCGCCTCGCATCGTCGAAGACCAGGTCACGTACCCCATTTCCACCGAGATGCTGAAGGTGCCCGGCGCCACCACCGTGCGCGGGTATTCGTTTTTTGGAGTCAGCTTCGTGTACGTGATCTTCGCGGATGGCACGGATCTGTACTGGGCGCGCAGCCGGGTTCTAGAATATCTGAGTGGCATAAAGGCGAAACTCCCCGCGAGTGTCACGCCGACGCTCGGGCCCGACGCGACCGGCCTCGGCTGGGTCTTCCAGTATGCGCTGGTTGATACGACCGGAAGGCTGAACCTGGGCGAGCTACGCACACTGCAGGACTGGTATCTCCGCTACGCGCTTACCGCGGTTCCCGGCGTTGCAGAAGTTGCAACGATCGGCGGATTCGAAAAGCAGTATCAGGTGGATATCGATCCGGCAAAGCTGCTCGCGTATGGTGTGTCGATCACGCAGGTGATGGGCGCGATCCAGAACGCGAACAACGACGTCGGCGCGATGGTGATGGAGCTGACTGAGCGCGAGTACATGGTGCGCGGTCTGGGCTATCTCAGATCCATATCCGATATCGAGAACGTGGTGATCGGGGCGACCGCGGGGGGAACCCCGGTCCGCGTCGTGGATCTCGGCCGCGTATCGGTTGGGCCGGCGGTCCGTCGCGGGATTGCCGATTTGAACGGTCGCGGCGATGCGGTCGGCGGCATCGTCGTGATGCGATTCGGCGAGAACGCGCTCGCGACCATCAAGGCCGTCAAAGCGAAGCTGGTGCAGGCCGAGAAGGGCTTGCCGGCAGGCGTCGTCATCGTGCCTGTATATGATCGCAGCGATCTCATTGAGCGCGCCATCGCGACTCTGCGCGGCAAGCTGATCGAGGAGAGCATCATTGTAGCTCTTGTGTGCATCGTATTTCTCCTGCACGCGAGCTCCGCTCTCGTCGCCATACTCACTCTTCCGATCGGCATTCTGCTGGCGTTCATCGGGATGCGGCTCGCGGGCGTGGGCGCGGACATCATGTCACTCGGGGGCATCGCCATCGCGATCGGCGCGATGATCGACGCGGCGATCGTGATGATCGAGAACATGCACAAGCACCTCGAGCGCGAAGGGGGAAAGAGCGCAGGGACGGCCAAGTACATCGAGACAAAGGCGCTCACCCGCGAACAGCGGATGCGGATCGTCGTCGAGTCGTCGAAAGAAGTCGGCCCGGCCCTGTTCATCTCGCTGCTGATCATCACGGTCAGCTTCCTCCCCGTATTCACGCTCGAGGGGCAGGAAGGCCGGTTGTTCACGCCGCTCGCATTCACGAAGACTTTCGCGATGGCGGCGGCGAGCCTCCTTGCTGTCACGCTCGTTCCGGTGACGATGGCGCTGTTCATACGCGGGCGCATTTACACCGAGCGAGCCAACCCCGTAAGCCGCGCACTCATTCGGGCTTATCGGCCGGTCATCAACGCTGTACTGCAAAATCGCTGGCCCGTCGTCGTCGCCGCGATCGTCGTCCTCATCCTGACGTGGATTCCATGGAAGCGTATGGGACGGGAATTCATGCCGCCCCTCCAGGAGGGGACACTCCTGTACATGCCGACTACGCTTCCGGGCATCAGCATCGCTCGTGCGCGGGAAATCCTGCGGATTCAGGATTCTGTGCTCAAATCTTTTCCCGAGGTCGCGAGCGTGTGGGGGAAGGCCGGCCGAGCGAACACGGCGACAGACCCGGCTGGCCTCGACATGTTCGAGACGACTATTGCCCTGAAGCCCGAATCGCAGTGGCGTAGCGGGATGACGCAGGAGCGGTTGGTCACGATGATGGATTCGGCCGTGCGCGTCACTGGAGTTACCAATGCGTGGACGATGCCCATCAAGGGCCGCATCGACATGCTGGCTACGGGCATACGAACGCCGGTGGGCATCAAGATCTTCGGACCCGATCTGGGCGAGCTGGAACGCATCGGCAAAGCGGTTGAAAGCTCGGTGCGCGGCGTTAGCGGAACACGGAGCGTTTTCGCGGAGCGCGCTGTCTCCGGGTACTACCTCGACATCGACATCGACCGCGTGGCCGCGGCAAGGCACGGATTGAACGTCGGGGACATCCAAACGGTGATTGCGACGGCGATTGGCGGCATGACGATCACGCAAACAGTGGAGGGGCGTGAGCGGTACGGAGTGCGTATCCGCTATCCGCAGGAGCTGAGAGAGACACCGGAGCAGCTGGCATCGGTGCTCGTGCCGGTGAGCCATCTGATAGGTAGCTCTGCTTCGCCGGCCGGTGCTTCCGCCGGGATGGCTCTGACGCAAGGGACGCCGATGGCCGGAGGTAGCGTTGCGCAGGTTCCATTGGGGCAGATAGCGACGATCAAGACCGTCGCGGGCCCGATGGTCGTGCGCACTGAAGGTGCGATGCCGACCGCCTGGGTTTATGTAGACGTCGCCGACCGCGACATCGGGAGCTTCGTCGAGGAGGCGCGTCGCGTCGTCGAGCGTGACGTGAAACTCCCCGTTGGGTATAGCCTGGCGTGGAGCGGCCAGTACGAGTACATGCAGCGGGCGGCGGCACGGATGAAGCTTGTCGTGCCCGCAACGCTCGCGATCATCTTCATGCTGCTCTATTTCAATTTCAGGAGCGTCAGAGAAAGCCTGATCGTGATGCTGTCGGTGCCGTTCGCGCTCGTCGGCGGGTTCTGGTTCGTCTGGGCGCTCGGATACAACTGGTCGGTCGCGGTGGCCATCGGGTTCATTGCGCTTTCCGGAGTCGCCACTGAGACCGGGGTGGTGATGCTCATCTACCTGGACAACGCGTGGAAGGCCAGGCAGAAGCCTGGCGCGCGCGCGTCGAATCGCGATCTGTACGACGCGATCGTGGAAGGCGCGGTGGAACGCGTGCGTCCAAAAATCATGACCGTAACCGCAATCATGGCGGGTCTGCTCCCGATCCTCTGGGGGAACGGCGCCGGCGCGAGCGTCATGAAGCGCATCGCGGCGCCGATGGTCGGCGGCATGATCTCGAGCACGATCCTGACGCTCGTGGTGATCCCGGCAGTCTATGCGCTCGTTCGTGAACGCGAGTTGGCGCGGACTCCGTTAGCCGACGGCGAAGGAGCTACGGCGGAAGTCTCACCTATTTTCGGGAGAGCTATATGAGAATCAAAGCACTTTAATTCGGGCTATCGGCGGGACTGATCACCGCGATCGGGGTTGGGATCTGCGGTGTGTTCTTCGCCGTTGCGCCGGGTCCGGGTGTGTGATGAGTGGAAGATGGCGAGCCTTCCGGCACTGCGAGAGCTCAACCGGCGAGGAGCTTGCGGCGGCGTTTCATCTCCTGCTCGACGCGCCCGCACATCGTGTCGCAGAGCTGGAAGATGCCCTTGTCAGCCAGAGCGTAGTACACGAAGAGCCCGACCTTCCGCCGGCGGACGAAGCCCATCGTGTGCAGAAGCTGCAGGTGCTTGGAGACGTTCGCCTGTCCGAAGCCTGTTTCATTCACAAGATCGCTGACCGCCATCTCGCCGGCGCGGAGGCAGCTCAGAATCTGAAGGCGGGCCGGCTCGGCCAGCGCCTTGAAGCGGTCGGCGACGAGCGCCATGACCTCCGGCGTCAGCTTCAATTTGCTCAACACCATCTCCTCATTAGGAATGTAAATTGCTACTCAGTAATATAGTTGTTCTGCATTGGATTCAGAATCCCACCGCCGCGACGCCACGTCCCCGGAGCGCCCGGCACGACCAACAATGAGAGGCACCATGAAAACCCCGAAGCATTGGATGATCCCGGCAGCGGCTGGCCTCCTGGCACTCCTGATGAGCGGTGTCACGACAATCGGTATGGCGCAGGCCCCAACGCCGACGCCCGCCAAGATGCCCCAGCATGAGGAAGGCATGAAAGGCATGCAGGGCATGATGGAAGGACCGCATCATGTGCTCGCGATGGCCTACCGGGACAACCTGGCGACGTTCGCTCGGGCGTTGCAGGCGCAAGTGACCCAGTCGAAGACCGTCAACCTCGACCTGGCTCGACCAGCGGTGGCCGAGATGAGGCGCAGCTTCGACCAGATGAAGCAACACCATCAGGCGCAGATGACGATGATGGGCAACCAACCGAAGCCGGCGATGGCGGGAATGATGCAACAAATGGACACCCACCTCGCGGCGCTCAACGATCATCTCACAGCTCTGGAATCCGAAGTGAATGCCGGTACGCCGGACCCGAAGAAAGTTGCGGAGCATGCGACCGAGATTCTGAAGCAGTGTGCCGGCATGTCCGAGATGTCCGGCAAGGATAAACCCGATCCAATGAAGTGATGCAGAACACCACACACGGTCTCATGGGTGGGTACGGTCTCTGGATGGTTCTTGGGGGACTGCTGGCGATTCTCCTGGTCGTTGCCATCATCAGGATGACGCAGAAGAAGTAGGCTTTGGGGTGGGGGTTTTCTGATCTTGCTCGTCACCGGTCTGCTGAAAGGAATCTCGCCCTGAGCCTCCCCTCGAGTCATGACTCACATGCAGGTATGACTCACCCGCCTGTCGGCGCTCCGGC
>JADGQU010000389.1 GCA_017881545.1 Gemmatimonadaceae bacterium | reverse complement strand
CTGACCTTTCATGTTGGAAACGTATTCGCCGAACTGCGGCACGAGATTGAGCGGCAGGCTGTCGGCGTTGATGTTGAGCGCGATCTGCCTGTCGGCTGGAAACCTCGATCCCGTCACACCCGTGAGTGCCAGATTGATCGGCACCGTTCCCTCGGCGATCAGGAATGGCTTATTGCCCGCGCGCATCGCGTCAGCGCGGCCCGTCAATGTCTGGTTCGCATATTCAACGGTGCCGTGGACTTCGGGCACGGTGCCGCCATTGTAGAGGAGGTCAGTCGCGCCGAACGAACCCTTGAACTGTGGATTGTCGAGCGTGCCCGTCGCGTGGATGTTGAGCGAGATCAGGCCCTTCGCATTGATGTCGCTCTCGGTGAGCGCGATCACGTTGCCGACATTCAGGTTGTCCACCGCGATGTCGAGATTGGCGTTGCCCTGCTTCGGCAGCGAGCCGTTCACGTAGATGCGACCGTTCACGCCGTTGCGTAGCTCGAGGTGTTCCACATCCGCGCCCGCCGTTCCCCAGTGCACCGCCGCTGGGCCGGTGCTGGCCCACACGCTCGTATCGAACTGGAGCTTGAGAGTATTCAGAGTCAGCGCGTTGCGAATCTTGTCGAGGGTGAACCCCGCATCGGCGGAGAACGTGAGATCGTTGTCCTGGTTGACGACGAGCTGCAGGGTACCGTTGGGCTTCTGGTAAGTGAGCTTGCCGCCGATGCTGTCGAAGGCGAAGCCCGCGGCATGAACCGATCTCGCCTGCGCGTTGACTCTCACCTTGGACTGAGGAGTGAGCCCATTGATCCAATCGTAGTCGGCCGTGAAAGAGCCGACGGTGTTTCCGCGCGCGACGATGTTGGTGCCTGACGCGGTTCCTTTCGCGCTGAAGTCCTTGATGCTGCCAGTGGCAACTCCGTCCGCTCGTACGGATCCGGATAATTCGTTCTTGCGCACAGTCGTGGGAGTATCGACCACGGTGCGCGGCAGGGCCCTGCCCGTCACCGCGCGCTCGACCTCTGTGGCGCGAGCGATCCGCGAGGAGTCGGCTTTGGCTTTGGCGATCCGGCCTGCCAGGATTCCCGGGCGTGGACGCACGACGCTCGTGTCCGTCGAGATGAGACCCGCAAAGCGCGAAAGCGAATCGATGGCGACGTGATAGGAAATCGTGCCTGTATGTGCCGGAGTCATACCGATCGTGCCCTTCGCCTCTACGAGCCCCTGGGGCAGACCAACCGCCAAAGTGTCGATAGTCGCGACTCCATTGGCGACTGCGACTCTGACATTGGCGCTATCGACTGAAACTGTATCGACAGAAGATGCGGCGACCTTGGCCACGAGCTGCGCCTGCATCGTTTCGGGAATGAAACCCCGTCCGCTCGCGGTCCCCGCAGCGGTGATCGATGTCCGGGGGGTCTTCGCTACTATCGTGCTCGCATTCAGCTGTCTCGTTTTGAAATCGAGGTTGTAGGCGGCCTCCTTGCTGAAGAGATCCATCGTTCCGCGGAGGTCTAGAAAACCACTATCGGGGAAAGTGAGCTGCGTGTTGATGGCGAGGTCGTTCTCGAATCCCTTGAGCCGCAACGGACCGTTGCCGCTGCCTTGCAGCCCCACCTTCGGCATGTAGCGGCCGATCGTTGCGAGAGCCAGCGGATGCATCATTACATCGACGTCGTACCATGGGATGCCGCGCGGGCGCATTGCCGCACGACCGGTAGCGCGTGAGAGCGCGCCGAGCTCCACGTGGGTGACGTCCATCGCCGACGCAGTCATGATGGCTGCCGACGAACCGTTCAGTGTGGCCGTACCTGTCACGATACCGCCTGTTCGCAGGGTCGGAGCAGCGATCGCCTTGGCGAGCCCCAATTGCAGCGGCAGCATGCGCACGTGCAGATCGCGCGCGGTAAAAATGGTTTTGGCCAATCCCATCACGCCGACAGCCACAACGTGGCTTCGCCCCGAGAGCCGGTCGTCCACGACCACGTCGCCGTTCACGTTGAGCGCGTGCTCTCCACCATCGAACGTCGCGTTCCCGGTCAGCGTCAGTGGCCGCGGGAATGTCATCGTCGGGAAGAGTCGCGTCAGCAGCCGCGTATCGAGATTGGCGAAGCGGAGATTCGCGTCGCGGTAGGCGATCGTGTCGCCGACGGTCGCCTCGATTTTTCCGGTGACGTGCGACTTCTCGAGCGTCACGTCCATGTTCTGGGCCAGGTACACGCTCTTGTCGCCGGTCCAGTCCAGTCCGAAATCGAGCTTGCCGGATCCGTCTTCAGGCAGGTTGGGCATCGCCCAGCGGATGTCGGCCGGCCGCACCGGATCACCGTGTAGACGCAGATGCAGATCGCCCGATGCGATGTAGTAACGGCCATCGCCGCTCGCTTTCGTCCCGGGGAACGTGACACGCGCGCCTTTCCACCAGACGGAATCGCCCGTGAACTCGAACGTGCCGGTGAGACCTCGCACGTCGGCAGCGGGTGGACGGAAAGGCTCGGCGATCATCTTCAGCGCCGCGACATCGGCCATGCGAGTCTTGTACGCCGGATCTTCCAGACGCACGAGCGGAAACAATCCGTTGATGCTGTGAAAGCTGGACTCCTTCTGATAACCCTTGGCGACCTGTAGAATCTTCAGTCTGCCGGCCGGCCCGAGCGCGGCTCGAACTTTGTCGGCACGCTCGGCGGGCGTGAGCTTGCCGGGATCCCAGGGCGAACGCACGGTGAGATCGCCGTTGACCACGCTGACATTGCTGAAACGGAGCCACGTTCCCCAGCCGGTCGATTTCACACCGGCGTGCGTCACGGTATCGCGGGGGAAGATCCGATCGTAATTCCATTTTCCGCCCGGCTGCTCGTCGAGCACGACGACCGGCCGCACGAGCTTCACATCGTTGAGCTCGATCTTTTTTCCGCGCAGGGTATTGAGGCTGTACTTGGCCCAGATCTCGTCCGCCTTGACGAACGGAGCGCGCGCGCTGTCGGTGATCACGACATCGTGCAGCGTGATTCCGTGCAGGAGATTTCCGGTGACGCTGCCGATGTGGACGAGGCCGTGACTGTTGTCCTG
>JADGQU010000098.1 GCA_017881545.1 Gemmatimonadaceae bacterium | reverse complement strand
GTCTTCCGCCACCGACGATCGCACGCTCGCGTGCCCGCCAATCGCGTTGTAGCTGTCGTGCGTGACGAAGATGCACTGCCCGGTGGCAATCTTGTCGCGCACGTTCGTCGCCTCGGTAATCGACTGCGTGCCGCCATAGCGCATCGAGAGGATCGTGAAAATCTGCGGCTGAATCACCTTCTCCCAGAATCCGCCGAGCTCCTGGCGGCCGGCGACGGAGAAGAGCTGGGCACGGGCGCGGCGCATCGCGTTGACTGAGCGTGTCAACAGATCAGGGCCGTGGACGGTGTCGGCGTCGGTGAACTGGAGAACGCTGCCGCGCGCGATTCTGGCGCCGCTCGCGCACGCCCACTGCTTGCCGAACCAGCCCTCCGGCAATGGCGGCGATGCTATGAAGCGCGCGCGCGGATCACGCTGGGCCGCGTCGCGCGCGATCTGTGCGGTTCCATCTGTAGAGCTGTCGTCGACGACGATCATCTCCATGTTCGGGTACGTAGTCGAGAGAATCGACGTCACGCAGCGCGCGATGTTGTGCGCTTCGTTACGCGCGGGAACGATCACCGACACGAGCGGCGGATTCTCGGGAGGGACGTCGCTCTCTTCATCCAGCGAGCGCGAGTGACGCAGCCGGAAGTAAGTAACCACCGGTGGAATGATCCACGGCAGCGACCAGAGTATGGCGCCGGGGTAATGCATCAATAAAAAAGCGGGGCGCCGCGCGAATGCGGCGCCCCGCTCGATTGGCAGGAGTTAACGAGCGCCTCCGCCTCCTCCTCCTCCAGGTGGACGGCCACCGCCGCCACCGCCCTGTCCGCCACCACCGCCCTGGCCACCGCCGCCACCGGGCTTGCCGCCACCGCCACCACCTTGTCCACCACCACCGCCGCCGGGTGGGCGTCCGCCACCACCACCGCCCTGGCCTCCACCACCTTGCCCGCCGCCGCCCTGGCCGCCGCCACCTCCTCCGGGTTTACCACCACCACCGCCGCCGGGTCCGCCACCGGACCCGCCACCACCCTTCGCACCAAACTTCTCTTCCGTACCAGCCATGCTTCTACCCTCCGGAGTTGTTTGTTCCTGGCAGCGAAAAAAGCAACGCATGTGCCATATTAAAAACAAGCAAGCGGCTAACTACCTGCGTAATTCGCGCCACAAACCAGGATTTCGTGCCAGTAAAACAATTTCGTCGGGCTAAACGGCTCGAGCCCGGCGCCCGCGTCGCGCTCGTCGCCCCAGCTGGTCCGCTGCAAAAACCTGAAGAGCTCGCGCGCGCGCAGGGGAATGCGCGCACATTCGGTTGGGAGCCGATCGTCGCGCTGCACGCCTCGGATCGGACCGGATATCTGGCGGGTCACGACAAGGACAGGTTGAACGACATCAACGTCGCGCTGCGGGATCCCAACATCGATGCGATCTGGTGCGTGCGCGGGGGCTACGGAATAATCCGCATCCTGGACGGCATCGACTACGACGCGCTGTCGCGCACACCCAAGCCCATCATCGGATACTCCGACATCACGGCGCTCCACGCCGCGGTGCAGCGAAAGTGCAGACTCATCAGCTATCACGGACCAACCGCGCGGGAGCCGCTCAGCGATTTCTCGCGCGATTCACTTGAGCGCGCCGTCATCCATCAGACAGACTCCTGTGGCGCTGCCCCCAACGCTCGCGAGATCAATCCCGGCACCGCCGAGGGGAGACTCGTCGGCGGAAATCTCGCCGTGCTCGCCTCGCTCTGCGGCACCCCCTTCATGGCGGATCTCTCCGACGGCATCCTCATCCTCGAGGACATCAACGAGCCCGTGTACCGCGTGGACCGGATGCTCCAACAGCTCAGGCTCTCGGGCGCGTTCAACGGGTGCAAGGCGATCGCGTTCGGCGAATGCGTCAAATGCCCCGACGACGCCGGCGGTGGCGGCCGCCCGTTGGACGAAATACTCGGCGAGACCGCGCACGCACTCGGAGTCCCGTGCCTCGCCGGAATTCCGATCGGACACATCGATTCGCAGTGGACGGTCCCGCTCGGCGCCACGGCGACGCTGGATACGAAGGCGCGTACACTAACCGTCACATCTTACACATCATGACGCCACCATGTCCCACAAGACCGGACAGGACTTGATCGACGAAGCGAAGAAGCAGATTAGAGAGGTGACGCCCGAGCAGGTGCGTGACATGCAGGCGCTCAACGAGCGCGTCGTGTACCTCGATGTCAGGGAGCAGAATGAATGGAATCTCGGACGGCTGCCGCACGCGATTCATTTGCCGCGCGGCAATCTCGAATCCAAGGTGGAAGGCATCATCGACCGGAAGCAGAAGGTCGTCATCTACTGCGCGCGCGGAAACCGCTCGGCACTCGCCGCGCTCACGATGAAGCAGATGGGATACGAGAACGTCGCGTCGATGTCGCGCGGATTTCAGGGATGGGCCGACATCAACGGCGAGATCGAGGGATGACCAGCACGACCGTCATCATGCCCGAGGCGTTCGACATCCCCTGCAAGGATGGACTCTTCATTCGCGGCGAGGTGTATCTCGCGGAGAATGCGCTCGGATCCGTCATCATCTGTCACGGCTTCAAGGGATTTGCGCACTGGGCTTTCTTCCCCTATCTGGCGCGCACGCTGGCGCAGGACGGAATAACGGCGATCACTTTCGATTTTTCGGGGAGTGGGATCGGCGCCGATCGCGAGTCGTTCTCGGAGGCCGAGGCGTTCGCGGGCAACACGTTCTCGCGGGAGCTGGATGATCTGGAGCTGATCGAGGAATTCGCGCGCAGAAAGAACTGGATCACCGGAAAGTACGGATTGTTCGGCCATTCGCGGGGCGGTGGGGTGGCGATTCTATTCGCAGCGTCGGAAGCGGCGAACGTGAGCTCGCTGGTCACCTGGGCGGCGATTTCGTATCCGAATCGGTGGTCGCCGGAGGACGTGATCACGTGGCGCAAGCGCGGGTATGCGGAGATCACCAACTCGCGTACGGGGCAGGTGATGAGCCTCGGGACGGATCTGCTGGATGACGTCGAGCTCAATGGAAAGAGCAAGCTCAACATTGCGGCGGCGGCCGGGAAAGTGCGGGCGCCGTGGCTGATAATTCACGGGACGGGTGACGAGACGGTACCAAGCTCGGAAGCCGAACACCTTCACTCTCAGTCGAAGGGGATGAGCACGCTCCGTCTCATCGAGGGCGCCAATCACGCTTTGAGCGCAGTGCATCCGCTGGGCCAAGTCCCTCCGGTTCTGGAAAAGGTCGTGCTCGAGACGGCGAAGTTTTTTGTCCGCAACGCAACTATGAAATAACGTGAGAGTTGAAGGCGAAGTCCGGTTTGCGCATCTCCTTGCGCAGCCGAGCGTCGCGAAAATCCGCTCGGCGCTCGCTTCTCACATTCCCGTCGCGGCCGACGAGCTGGAGGGTGTTCGCAAGGCCGCCGTCGCGTTGATCTTCCGCCTCGGGAATGATGAAGCGCTCGAGTTGCTGTTCATCAAGCGGGCGGAGTATGAAGGAGATCCCTGGAGCGGGCAAATAGCGTTTCCGGGGGGACGAGCGGAAGCGGGCGATGCTTCGCTCGCCGAGACGGCGATGAGGGAGACGCGCGAAGAGACGGGGATAGATCTGGCGCGTGAAGGCATGATGATCGGGACGCTGGACGATCTGCGTCCGATCTCGTTCAGGCTCCCGGCAATTGTGGTGCGGCCGTACGTGGCCCTGCTCGATCGGAGCGCGCCGCTTGTCCTGAGCCCGGAAGCAGCACTCTCATTCTGGCTTCCGTTCAGCGCGCTGGCGCGCCCCGAATCGTGGCGTGACGACACGGTGTTCGCGCGCGGGATTCAAATCAACGCGCGCGTTTTTCGCCACCAGGGGCACGTTATCTGGGGAATGACCGAGCGGATACTCGCGCAGCTTCTGGACTTAACGATCTAGTGGATTGTGTTTGTCCGCCGCAATCCCGGGTGGGAGCCCAGGCGGCGGCTCTTTCATCTGAAGGATGGGGGCGTCGTGGACGATCTTGCCGCCGAGGTAGGCGGTGTACGCCACGGTGCCGGTGGATGCCAACGCCCCGACCAATAGCCCCGCGCGCATCCAGCCCGGAATCAGATCGGCGGGGCGCTTGAGAGAGCGCCACCAGGAGTAGGCCGCGAACGCTCCGGCAATCAGTATGACCCACATTGCGATTCCGGCCGCAGAGTCGTGTGCCTCGATCATGCCCGCGTGAATGTACCACGGGTCGCCGAGGGCATGGTCGGCTTCATCACCGGTGAAATGGACGGGATAGATCAAGACGCCGGCTGCCGCGAGCGCCGCCATCGCCGTGAGCCAAAGGCCCCTCCGCCCAAGCACCAGCGCCAGAATTGTCACCATGAGCGCCGAGATGCTGAGCACTACGGGGAAGTGATTGACAAGCAGGTGCAGGTAAGGCCAGGACAGCATGGTGTCGTGTTCTCGTCGAAAAGCGGGAAGTTGGCGCGACCACCGTCGATGAAAGCTACGGCTCCGCGAAAACAGTTGCTGAGAATCACGGTGCGAATGGCATTCCGTGTGGGCTGAATATCACCGAACAGGGAAATCGAACCGGCACTTGCGTCAAAAGTTAGGACGCACTAACTTATTTCGTAGTTTCTCAATAATTCTGGAGCACAGCCTTGGCGACACAGCTCGACCAGACACCCCGCCGCCCGAAATCAACCCCGACCGTCCCGGCGCCGGCGGGATGGCGAAAGGCACGCACAACCCCTTCACTGGTCGAGGTTTACCGAACTGTCCCCGTCGCGGGAAAAGGTTGGTGGCGCAAAATCCTGGCGTTCGCGGGACCGGGATACCTCGTGGCGGTCGGGTACATGGATCCCGGCAACTGGGCGACCGATCTGGCCGGTGGGGCGCAATTCGGGTACACGCTCCTAAGCGTGATTCTCGCCTCCAACCTGATGGCGATCCTGCTCCAGGGACTCGCGTCGAAGCTCGGCATCGTGACCGGGCGAGATCTCGCGCAGGCGTGCCGGGATCACTACTCCAGGCCGGTTGGTTGGTTTCTCTGGATAGGGTGCGAGATAGCGATCTCGGCGTGCGATCTGGCGGAGGTAATCGGAACCGCGATCGCCCTCAATCTGCTCTTCGGCATTCCAATCGCTTACGGCGTCGTCATCACTTCGCTGGACGTGCTGCTCGTCCTGTACCTCCAGAACAAGGGGTTCAGATTGCTCGAGGCGCTGGTCATCGCGCTCATCGCCACCATCGGCGCGTGTTTTCTGTTCGAGATCATCCTGTCGCAGCCGCCATTCGGGGAAGTGATGCGCGGGTTTATTCCGCAGGCGGAAGTATTCAGCAACCCATCGATGCTCTACATCGCCGTGGGCATACTCGGCGCCACTGTGATGCCGCACAATCTCTATCTGCATTCGTCGATCGTGCAGACGCGACAATACGAGGAGACGCCGGTGGGAAAGCGTGAAGCGGTTCGCTTCGCGTTCATAGACTCGACGATTGCGCTCTCCTTCGCGCTGTTCATCAATGCCGCCATCCTCATCATCGCGGCGGCGACGTTTCACACTTCCGGGCATACGGGAGTCGGCGAGATCCAGGACGCCTTCAAGCTCCTCACACCATTGCTCGGTGCCGGTGCCAGCACCGCGTTCGCTCTCGCGCTTCTTGCCTCGGGGCAGAACTCGACCCTCACCGGCACGCTTGCCGGCCAGATCGTGATGGAAGGCTTTCTCAACATCCGGCTGCGGCCATGGCTGCGGCGCCTCATCACGCGCGCGATCGCGATCGTTCCCGCCGCGATAGTCGCGATCGCCTATGGCGAGAGCGGCACGGCCAAGCTGCTCGTGTTCAGCCAGGTGATTCTCAGCATGCAGCTCTCATTCGCTGTGTTCCCGCTGGTCAAGTTCACCTCGGACAAGGTGAAGATGGGCGAGTTTGTAAATCCGGTCTGGTTGAAGGGACTCGCGTACTTTGTTGCGTTAATCATCGCGGGTCTCAACATTTGGCTGCTGCTCCAATTCTTCCGTGGATCGGTGAGCTGATGTACGAGCGCATACTCGTTCCCCTCGAGCATAGCCCGCACGACGAAGTGATCCTGCAGCACGTGCGGAAGCTGGCGCGCACGTGCAACAACGCCTCGATCGTGCTCATCCACGTCGCTGACGGCTGGGCGGCGCGCAGCATCAACGAGCTCGACCTTCGCGAGTCGGAAGAGATGAAGAGCGACCGCGAGTACATCGAGGCGATCGCCGATTCTTTCGAGAAGGAAGGATACGACGTCGATGCAATACTCGCTGGAGGAGATCCGGCGAAGGAGATCGCGGACTGCGCGCAGCGCGAGAACTGTGACCTCATCGCGATGGCAACGCACGGACACCGTGGACTCTCCGACGTCATTCGCGGCAGCGTGGCGAGCGAGCTCCGGCACATCACGATGGTGCCCGTGCTGATGGTGCGCGGGAGTCCCAGCTTGACGCCCCCGACGCCCCCGACGCCCCGGCCGACCGCGTGAGCGCCGCGCGGGAGGAATCGAGAATGGCGGGCCGCGGGCCGCTCACTGCGCCGGTTGAGGACTACCTCAAGGCGATCTATACGATCGGAAAGGGCACCGGCGCCGCCGCTACCAATGAGATCGCGCAGCGTCTGGCACTTGCACCCGCATCGGTTAGCGGAATGGTGCGTCGGCTCGCCGACCAGGGGTTACTCGCCTACGAGCGCTACCACGGAGTGAAGCTCACGGAAAGTGGCCGGCGCGCGGCGCTCCGCACGCTGCGGCGGCATCGCGTGATCGAAGCATATCTGGCGGAGGCGCTTGGGTATCCGTGGGATCGGGTGCACGAGGAGGCGGAGAGACTAGAGCACGCGGCATCCGACGAGCTGGTGGACCGCATGGCCGCGACTATTGGAGAGCCGGAGGTCGATCCCCATGGCGCGCCGATTCCGACGAAGGATGGCTCTGTAGATGAGACCGAGTACACATCACTGGCTGATCTCGCCGTCGGCGCCTCAGGAGTTGTCGTGCGGGTGGCTGACGAGGATCCGGAGATGCTCAGATATCTCGCTGACCTCTCGATCCTGCCGGGGAAGCGCATCACGATCAAGTCACGCGCGCCGTACGGTGGACCGATCACGATAGGCGCCGGACGGCAGGAAGTGTCTATCGGGCCCGCGCTCGCCGCGCACGTACTCGTAGCTCCACTTGCAGACAGGGCAGCGAAGCGCGGCTAATTTTCAGGCGTGCTGCTCGCCGCCCTGCTCGCGTCACTCCTCGTACAAGGCTCATCGTCTGCTGCTCGCCCGCCCGCGACGCCGGTAGCACCCGAGCTGCGCACCATCGCGATCGACGAGGCGTTCGCCGAGCGGGCGCATCTCAGGGTTGGTGACCGGGTCCTGGTCTCGGCGCGTCCTGGGACGATTGGCGATACCGTGATCGTGGGCGCAATCGCGCGCCGCGGTGCGGATCCGTCCGAGGTAGCGCGCGGCGATCTGCGCGTGAGGATGCATCTCGATCAGATACAGACCATTTCCGGATACGGCGACCGGGTCGACCGCTTCGCCATCGCGACAACGCCGGCGGCCGACATTCCGCGTCTGATCGACCGGATCAACGGTGTCGCCTTCGGCTTCAGGGCTTATAGATCCAGCGACATCGCCGTCGAGACATCGCGCACTTTTCAGGTGGTGAGCCGCTTCCATCGCGCGATCGGGATCATCACTATCGTCGCGAGCTCGGTGTTTCTGCTCTGCATCATGGTACTGAAAGTAGAGGAGCGGAGAAGGGACATCGCGGCGCT
>JADGQU010000388.1 GCA_017881545.1 Gemmatimonadaceae bacterium | reverse complement strand
CGGAGGACGCAACCGCGAGCGCCGCAAACAGCAAGCCGAAGGAACCAATGGGATAGCGCATTTGGGGATTGGGTGGGTGGTCAACTCGCGTGGAGAGCACGAGGCCTCGGACGGTCCGTCTGAAGCGGACGCGCCACGCCCAGTACGCCATCGTGATAAGCACGGCCAGAACTGGAAGCGCGAGCAAGGGGAAGATGCGGAGCGGTTTCGGAAATACTTTCGCCTGGCCAAGAAAAAATGAGCCAGTGGCAATGAACATGGCGAGGCACATCCGCCACAGATGCCTGGTGATACGATGGACCCCATCAAGGCCTCGCCCGAGCATCATGCGCAAGTCTCCTGATGCTGCCAGCAGTGTTATGCCGCCAAGGACAAAACCGGGCGTAGCGGGCTCGCCGTCGATCAGGCCGGTGGGACTGCTCAAAACGGCAAACCCGAACCTGATGGCAAGAACGCCGATCGCCACCGCCATCACGAAAGCGCCGGCGTCAATCAAATGAAACTCGTGATCGTGACGACGAACTGTGATGAGCGCGGTAGTCACCATGTAGAAAGTCAGCGAGCCGCCAACCACGTTACCCATCTGGTGCTTCATGATCGCCAACGTCGTCGCAGCGACTGCCATGACCAGCATGGCGTAGACAAAGACCATCCCGATTTTGCGGTGCAGCTTTGCTCCCTTGGGGGCGTAGAGCGCAACGAATCCCGCAACAATTGCAGTCAGTCCTGCGATGATGTGTATAGGCAGCAAAATCATTCTCATGCCGGTTGCCTCCGTGCCGCGGGTGCGACGCCTTTGACGATTAGCCACACGGCGAGCGGCACCTCGAACGCGAGCATTGGCAGCCACACGAACGATGTGATCGGGCCGCTGGCGAATCCGACGAGCTGCAGCGGAAGAATCACGACGAGCAGGACCGACGCAAATACGCCGAGCCGGGCCAATGGCACTGGGATCATCCGGCCGCGGAGGAGGAGCCAGGAAAAGATCGTGCTACCGAGGGCGAAGAAGATCGCCGGCGGGTTCCACGATCCCATCTTGAGAAGGAACGCCGAAAGCACGTTCGTCGCGCCTGCGTCCCCTGCACTAAGCCCGCCCCCCGTCGCGAGCCAGAGCAGTCCCAGACTACTCGCTACGAAGGCCCCGGTGATGCCTTCAGCGACGCGACAGATCATGCCCAGCATTGCGAGGTCTGGATCCTCGTCCCGCGTGATCGCGTAGAGCGTCACGGCCAGCACGATCGCGGAGAGGCCGTCGAGAAGTGTTAGCAGCACGGTGATGCGCACGTAGGTCGCGTGCTGGGCGATGCTCGCCAGCTTAGCCGCGATTCCCTCGCCGCCTGTCGCCTTGCCGAACAGGATCAGGTCGGTGATGCCGGCTGCGATGTAGAAGAGGAAGGTGAAGCCGGCGATTCTTGCGTTCGTGTTCCGAGTCATGTGGCATCCGGGATGGGCCTCTGCGTCACCATCCCCGAATACGGGATAACTTAGTTTTTAGTTTCAGGGGCTCCTGCCACATCGGAAACCCAAGGCGGCCTGGTCTCGTATGTACGATAGTCGTAAGCACTTAGTTATAGGAACGGGACAACATGCTTTGCATTCTCTACGTGACCGCCGCAGGCATGCTACTCGGCGTTGCCGGCGTGCTTATCGAGCGGGCCCTCCCCGCGGGATTTCCGCGCCGATGGCTCTGGTGCATCGTCATCCCCGCTTCCGTATTCATTCCCGGCTACTACCGGACGCACCACAATTGGTCCGTCTCCGAGGCATTCGCGCGACAGGCGGTGGATCCACCTCTGGGCCACGCGCTGCAAACCGCGTCGCTCACTGCACTCAACCCGGCCATGTGGGCTCACATCTCATCGTACGACAGGCCCATCGGTCTCGTGTGGTTGACCGTGTCCGCGCTGTTGATCGTGTGGGGGCTCGTCAACCTGTTGCGCGTGTTATACGTGGTACACGCGCCACGCTGGCGGCGAGGTGGCTCGGGCACTGCCATGATCCTCGATGGTGTTCCGATTGTCGTCACCGACACGATGGGTCCTGCCACGGTCGGGCTGTGGCGCGCACGTGTGTTGGTCCCGCGGTGGGTGCTCGCGCTTCCGGGGATGCAGCGGCAATACGTCCTCCGACACGAGGACGAGCATCGCAGGTCGCACGACGCCACCATTCTTTTCGTAGCGTCGCTCACGCTGATCCTGGCGCCGTGGAACATCGCGCTCTGGTGGCAGCTGCGGCGACTGTGCCTCGCGATCGAGATGGACTGCGACAACCGGGTAGTTGCGGGACTCGGCGACGCGACAGCATATGGAGAGCTGCTGCTCAAGGTCGCGCAGGCCGCGAGTCCTGGTCCGCGCCTCCAACCGGCGTTCCTCGGAGGAATGGGC
Source organism: Gemmatimonadaceae bacterium (assembly GCA_017881545.1). Classification (GTDB taxonomy): domain Bacteria; phylum Gemmatimonadota; class Gemmatimonadetes; order Gemmatimonadales; family Gemmatimonadaceae; genus UBA4720. The sequence goes on along the minus strand of JADGQU010000388.1, from coordinate 676 downwards.
ACTCTGGAGCGCCGGCTCACTGCCCTGCTGGCTCCAACTCCTCTCCGGTATGTTCAACGGTTCCTGCTTCCCACCGTCGCGCTTGGTCTCTTCTTCCTCGTTTTGTTGATCCCTCACCCCGTGCTATCGAAGGGACCACATGCACATGGCACCAAGGCATCAGGCGTGACGATGACAGCCCCGCAACCAAACTCCGCGCAGCATTCTGAGGTAATCGTCCACCAGCAATGACGGATCTCCATCTCACCCAGCGCGAGCTGGACATCATGAGTGTCCTCTGGGAACTCGGCGAAGCGACGGTGACCCAGGTCAGGGACCGGGTCGACCCGGACCTCGCGTACACGAGCATCTCCAGCATGATTCGGACGCTCGAGATCAAGGGTTACGTGTCGCACCGGCGCGGCGAGGGGAAGACGCACGTGTACTTTCCCGTGATCAAGCCTGAGGCGGCCGGAGAGTCGGCGCTCGGGCGCGTGCTGGACAAAATTTATGGTGGGTCGCCGATCAAGCTTCTTGCGCATCTCGTCGAGCAGAATCGGATTTCGGCGAAGGAGCTCGCGCGTATGCGCGACCTACTGAAGCGGCCGGCGAAAAAGCGGTAGCGCGCAATGACTAGCGAATCTGGACGGGCGAGCTGAGGGTGGAGACGCCGTTTTCGTCGAAGCTTTCGATTGCT
>JADGQU010000387.1 GCA_017881545.1 Gemmatimonadaceae bacterium | reverse complement strand
TTCGGGCGAGTTCCTGGCCGCCATCCATTCATTCGGGATTCCACACCCTCCCGGCACCCCGCTCTACATCCTGATCGGCAAAGTCTGGAGCATGGTGTTCGGATCGGTGTTTGGATTTGCGCGCTCGATCAATCTGCTGTCGGCCGTGTGTACTGCCTTTGGATGCGGCATCCTCACCAACCTGTTCGCCAAGTGGACCGGTGACGGCTTTGCCGCGACGGCCGCCGGCCTCGCCGCCGGACTCATGTCGACGGTGTGGCTGAACGCGACGGAGACGGAGGTGTACGCCGTCGCGCTTCTTTTCGGCTGCATGATTCTCTGGGCGGCGGATCGCGCCGGCGAGGATTCCGACGCGCACTGGGCTCTCCTCGCCGCGTATCTTGCCGGCCTTGCGTGGTCGCTGCATCTGATCGCCCTGCTCGTCGTCCCGAGCGCGATCCTGCTTGTCTTCAGCACCGGCGACGGGTATTTCGCGGTCCCTGTGGGACGACGTTATGTCGATGGCCGGCGGGAGGCACACTCGTTCACCAAGCTCCTGCGGGGATCGATCATCGCGACAGTGATCGGAATGACGTGCGTCATTTTCATGTTGATCCGCTCGCGCCACGATCCCGCGATCAATCAGGGTAATCCATCGACGATGGGCTCGCTCGTGGATGTGATTCTTCGCCGGCAGTACGACGTGCCCGCCCTCTGGCCGCGTCAGGCCCCGTTTTATCTGCAGCTCGGCAACGTCTTCGAGTACGCCGACTGGCAGTTCGCCAAAGGGCTCGCGCCGGATGCGCCGCCGAGCTGGTGGAGAACGCCGGTCACGATTCTTTACGCTCTCCTCGGGCTGTTCGGCTTTTGGGCGCATCGCGGCGCCGACCGCCGGAGCTGGCGCGCGCTCGCTCTGTTCTTTCTCGTCTCGTCGCTTGGCGTCGTGATTTACCTCAACCTCAGAGCCGGGCCAACGTTCGGCGCGGGGATTCTTCCGGCGAACGCACTACACGAAGCCCGCGAGAGAGACTATTTCTTCTTCTGGGCATTCATCTGTTGGGGACTGTGGGCCGGATTCGGCGCGATCACTCTGTCGCGCCGCCTCAAGCCGCCGCTCGGCTTGGTTGCGATGGTGCTGCCGTTCGTGCCGGCGATTCTCAACTGGCCCGCCGTCGATCGCAGAACCGATCAGGTCGAGGCGCGCGCGAGGATTGGCGAAGCGGACATGCTGGCGAAAGTCCCGCCGTCGGGAATCCTGCTTGCAATCGGAGACAACGATACCTATCCGCTCTGGTATCTCCAGCAGGTTGAAGGGACACGGAAGGATGTCACCGTGGTCACGGTTCCGCTGCTTGCAGCCGAGTGGTACCGCGCGGAGCTCGCGCGCCGGTACAAGCTGCTCGATTCGTCGACTGTAAAGGGATGGCTCGGGAAGGACAGCACGCTTGCGTTGCTCAGCAAGCGGTCATACGATCAGAACCGTCCCGTGATTCGCTCGCCCTTTTTCCTGGCCGATTCAACCGCGACCAGGAAGTGACCGCCCATGGCGGACAGTGCCTCGCCTACTGTACGGTGAGCGTGTAGTCACCCAACGCGCCAGCGACCTTTGTTGCGGCGGTGATAACAAAAAAACCGGCGGTTCGCGTAGTAGTCGAGACGGGTACTGTAAACGTGATCCGGGCGTCCTTCGTGGTTGCGTCGATGTTGTCATTTGACGTGACGGTCGCGCCGCCGTCGACGCGAAGCTCGAGATATGAATCCAGAGTAGCCGACGTCATCGAAACGGTGAGGGTCTGCCCGGCGTTCAGAAAGACCACGTATTCGTCAAACGCGAAGCCGCTGGCGGGGTTCGCGATATTAGTGTTGCAGTCCGTGGTTTGCAGACTCTGCAGCGTCGTGATCCCCGGGAAAACGAATACATCCTCGCAATTCGATACCTGCGCGGTCGAAGCTGTCGAGGTGAGGGAATAGGCTCCGGTCACGTTGCCATTGACCGAATTTGCTCCGAGCAGGTAGGATCCCGCCGGAACGATGACTTTGACCCTGGAGTCCGTGGCTCCGGGAGCGCCGAAATTATCGTTGGTGCCCACTTGGGTGCCGTCAGCGGTGAGTAGAGCGAGAAACGTGTCGAAGGTGGCTGACGACTGATTGAAGATGTAAGTGCCGGCCGTCGGAATCGTCACCGCAAAAAAGTCCACGAAGCTGCCGTCCTGGAACTTGCAATCCGTCGCAGCCAGTTGATACGTGGCGGTAGAGCCAATCGTGTGGGCGGGAGTCGCGCAAGCAGTAAACGTGAGGACTGGAAGGGCGCCACTCGTCGCCGTCAGTGTGTTCGCTCCCTCGCCAGGTCCGAGGGTCCAGCTGCCGACGGTCGCGATGCCAGCCGAATTGGTAGTCGCGGTACCGCCAGTGATCGAGCCGCCTCCGGCGGTAACCGCGAATGTCACGGGTACGCCAGCCATCGGCAATCCTCTCAGATCGTTGACGATGACCGACGGCAGCTCGCCCGCCGCGACCTGCGCGCCCGGCGGTGCGGTGACTGTCGAGAAAGAATTCGGAGAAATAGTTCCCGCGCCCTGGCCTGGACCAGACGCGTCGCCGCCGCAAGCGCTCTGCAACACCAGCAGTCCCGCTGGAAGCAGTGAGGAGACGACAATTCGGAGCAGCTTCATAAAGGCCAATTTCCGCGAGAGGGGGATCGCGTACGGTTGTGAGCAAGGCAAAGGCCAAACTAACCCGCGCAAGTTAGTTCGTCAGGCCGTTCACCGTTCGGGGCGAGCGTTTCGCCGCCAGATCCCGCCGTGCCCTCAGTGCATATCTGCAAAAAGCGGGTTGCAGCAATCAGTTCGGTGCTGGGCGAGCCACTGCCGGGAGTATGAACCGCGGGACGTATTGTCGCTGCGCAACGAACGTCTCGGCACTCTGGTAATTTGCGCCGTAGATCGTCACGACCATGTCGAGCTTCGGGATGACCAATACGATCTGGCAGCCTGTGTCATGACTCTACCGAGATAAGTCCCGGCGTAGTGAACTAACAAACTCGCGCCTATGCCCTCTGGCGCCTCCCGCCCGTTCAGTTGCAGTTCCCAG
>JADGQU010000386.1 GCA_017881545.1 Gemmatimonadaceae bacterium | reverse complement strand
GCCCGCTTCCGCGGCAACGTCTTCAAGCAGCGCGGCTGCGTGTCGATGGTCGTCCGGCAGATCCCCTTCATTATCAAGACGTTCGATCAGCTCGGGCTTCCCGGTTCCATCGCCAAGATGGCGGAAAAGCCGCGCGGTCTGGTGCTCGTCACCGGTCCAACGGGTTCAGGTAAGTCGACCACCCTCGCCGCCATGATCGACAAGATCAATACCGAGCGTAAGGGACACATCATCACGGTCGAAGATCCGATCGAATTCATTCACAAGCACAAGAGCTGTATCATCAACCAGCGCGAGATTGGGAGCGACACCAAGTCATTCGCCAACGCCCTCAAGTATGCGCTGCGTGAAGATCCGGACATTATTCTGGTCGGTGAAATGCGCGACCTGGAGACGATCGCGGCCACTCTGACGATCGCCGAAACAGGTCACCTTGCGTTCGCCACGCTGCACACCAACTCGGCGGCCGAAGCGATCAACCGCATTATCGACGTCTTCCCATCGCACCAGCAGTCGCAGGTGAGAGCGCAGTTGGCGTTCGTGCTCGAGGGAATCGTCACCCAGACGCTGTTGCCGAAGGCGCAGGGTAAGGGTCGTGTGATGGCGGCGGAAATTCTCGTCGTCACCCCGGCCATTCGCGCGCTCATTCGTGACGACAAGGTTCACCAGATCTACTCGTCAATGCAGGCCGGAAAGAAGTGGGGCATGCAGACGCTCAACGATGCGCTCTACCAGCTTTACATGAATCGCGAAGTGACGGCGGAAGAATGCCTGCGCGTCAGCGGCGACCCAACTGAGTTCCAGCGCATGATTGGCCAGCTCGATCCGGCCGATGAAGGCAGAACCGGCCAGCCGCCGGCTGCCAAGCCGGCACCAACCCGTGGGCCCGCATCGGGCTCCCCGGCGAGACGATAGAGAGGATTAGACAATGGCTAGCTTTACATATACGGCGAGAGCGTTCAACGGCGATCTGCGCACAGCTACAATCGATGCCGCGTCGCGCGATGACGTCATCTCGCAGCTCAGAAAACAGCGGCTAAGCGTCGTAAAGATCGACCAGGACGCGTCCAAGAAGATCGGCAAAGGGTCGATCAAGACCCGTGACGTCGTCATCTTCACACGTCAGTTCTCGACGATGATCAACTCCGGTCTGCCGCTGGTGCAGGCCCTGACCATTCTCTCCGAGCAGACGGACAACAAGGCGCTGGCGGAAGTCACCAAGAAAGTGGTGTTCGACGTCGAGTCAGGTAACACTGTCGCTGACGCGCTGTCGAAGCACCCGCGTGCCTTCACCAACCTGTACGTGAACATGGTCGCTGCCGGCGAGGCCGGTGGTATTCTCGACACGATTCTCATGCGTCTCGCGACCTTCCTCGAGAAGAACGACGCGCTGGTGAGAAAGGTGAAGGGAGCCATGATCTATCCGGCGGTCATCATGAGCGTCGCCGGTATCGCCGTGGTGACACTGCTGCTCTTTGTGATCCCGGTGTTCGCGGGCATGTTTGCATCATCGGGCATGGCGCTCCCGCTGCCGACCCGAATCGTCATCGGTGCCTCGGAATTCCTCAAGCACTACTGGTGGGTTATCGGCGCCGCGATCATCGCGGGCGGATACTTCGGGAAGAAGTACTATGCCTCGTCGAACGGAAAGCTCGTAATCGACCGGCTTATGCTGCGCGTGCCGGTTCTCGGTGACGTGCTCCGCAAGTCAGCGGTGTCACGTTTCACCCGCACCCTCGGCACGCTCATCAGCTCGGGTGTCAGCATTCTCGAAGGACTGGAGATTACGGCGAAGACTGCCGGCAACCGCGTCATTCAGGACGCGATCATGCAGTCACGCTCCTCGATCGCCGGCGGTGACACGATCGCTCAGCCGCTCCAGAAGTCGAAGGTCTTCCCGCCCATGGTCATCTCGATGATCGCGGTCGGTGAGCAGACCGGTGGTCTGGATGAGATGCTGTCCAAGATCGCCGACTTCTACGACGAAGAAGTGGATGCCGCTGTGAGCAACCTGTTGTCACTGTTGGAGCCGATCATGATCGTGTTCCTCGGCGTCATCGTCGGCGGCATGGTCGTGGCCATGTACCTGCCGATCTTCGACATGGTCAACGCGGTTCAGTAGGACTTCACGAGCGGACTCAAACAAAATGGCCAGCCCAAACGGGCTGGCCATTTTGCTTTACTCCGAGACTTGCTCTGAACGACGAATATTGCCTACCACATGATCCCGACGGTCACCGGGATAAAGCTCTGGCTTCCGCCGATTGCCGACACGCGATTGTATCGCGCCTCGACGAACGTCTCGAAGCTCGAGCTCAATGGCAGCTTCACACCACCACCGATGTTGAACCCGAAGTCGTTTTCGGAGGTCGTTATGCTGAAGGCGCTCTGACCATTGACTTGGACAGCAGGGGCGCTTACGCCGACGCGGTACAGACCCGCTCCGCCAATCACATAGGGCGTGAATCCCGCCGCCGGGAGAGCGAAAATCGCGTTGCCGGTGAACGCGGCGATGTTGATGTTGCCTTCGCCCCTCTGAAATCCGAGCTCGTTGTACCCGGCCTCGGCACGCAACCCAACCGGCAATGCTGGAGGCGAATAACCCAACGCCACCGTGACGTTGAAGCCGGTATTCACGGAGTTACCAAGATCGCTGGTCGGGAACGCGATGCCCGCGGCGCCGCCTACCTGGAACGGATTGGACAAGCTCTGCGCACGCGCGGCAGGTGCCGCCACGATGCCCGCTACAACCAGAGTTGAAAGAATCAGTCGGTTCACTTTATCTCCAATGTTGTGTTTGACGCCCTTTAGGTATTCTCCCAGGTACTTTGCCGCATACCCGTCTGGCGGCTCCCGGGTCCGCTACCCAGCGGGAAGTCCCCTCAAAGGGCCTCGACTCACTACGCCTCAGCTCGTCGCAGCCTTTCCCGCGTCGGCGCGCAGCAGCGCGTCGATCTCCTGGAGATCAGCTGGCGTCAATTTCCACCCAGCGGCCACCGCGTTGGCTCGTACCTGTTGCCACGATGAAGCGCCCGCGATCACCGACGCGACGACGCGATGCGCCAGCAGCCAG
>JADGQU010000009.1 GCA_017881545.1 Gemmatimonadaceae bacterium | reverse complement strand
GCATTGGCCAGATCATCGTCGGCTGCGCCCGGGAGCCGCACGACGAGCCCGACCAGCCGCGCAATCGCGAGGGGCGAGCGGAGGCGGTCACCAATCATTTCACCGAGGTTGGATGCCGCCTCCATGCTGCCCTCGATATCCGTGTCTCCGCTGATGTAGGACTCGACGATGGAGAGCTCGTTCGGGGGAAGGAGCATGCGGCGGAGCGACGCCGGCCGGTTGAGCACCAGCGTGAACGGCGCGCGCGGGTTCGTCCCGCGATCGATCGAGCCGTCCCAGAATTTTACGTCGAACGAACGCCCCTTCGGCTCGCCGAACAACGCAGCGAGCACGACGCGACAGCGCGACAGCGCGTCCTCGTAGGAGCGTGACTGCGCGGTCTGATCCGCGACCGAAACAAGAGAGTCAGACATCAGCCTCCCGAGCGGGGCACGGGTTTCGGCGTGTCGATAAGCCGCCACATGTACCACGATCCCACGGTGCGATACGGCGCCCACTTGGCCCCGATCTTCTTTACGCGTTCCGGAGTCGGAAGTTTTCTCAAGCGATACGCCCTCTGAATGCCTTTCTGCACGCCCAGGTCGAGGTCGGGCAACACGTCGGGCCGGCCGAGCCTGAACATCAGGAACATCTGCGCCGTCCATCGCCCAATGCCTTTGACTGCTGTGAGCGCGGAGATGATTTCGTCGTCGGTCAGCTCGTGAAGCGTCTCGATCGGTAGCTCTCCTAATGCAACCCGGGAGCCAAGGTCTTTGAGATATGAGGATTTCTGCCGCGACAACCCTATCGAGCGCAGCTGCTCGTCGGATGTCGATGCCAGTTCGGCCGGAAGCGGCGTTCTTCCGCCGAAAAGTCCCTGAAAGCGCCCGTGAATCGTTCCCGCGGCTTTGCCGGAGAGCTGCTGAAATACAATCGAGCGGCACACGGCGTCGAAATGTGTCCCGACGCTCGCCGGCCAGCCTTTGTAGCCGCCGACTTTGTCGATCACCTGCCTCATCACGGGATCGGCCTTTCGGAGATGCGCGACGGCTTTCCGCCCGAACGCGCTGGAACCAGCAGATTTCATTCTTGCCCGATAGTGGTAAAGGCTCGCGATTGAGTCGCAAATATACGCGTCACGCGGAACCCCGTGCCGCAACCGTGGAGACTCTATATTTGTGACGATGGAGCCGACGCCGCCTCGAGAACAGACCGCCGAAAACCCGACGCAGCCCGCACCGGCGCAGGCCCACGCAGCGAGGCCGGTTTCCGACATGTCGCCGGCCGAATTCCGGAAGCACGGCTATGCCGTGATCGACTGGATCGCCGACTACCTCGACGCGCCGGAGAAGTGGCCAGTGCTACCCGCGGTACATCCCGGAGATGTGCGACGCGCGCTTCCCCAATCGCCGCCGCAACGGGGCGAGTCGATGGACGAAATCCTCGCCGATTTCCAGAGACTCATCGTGCCCGCCGTGACGCACTGGAATCATCCGGACTTCATGGCGTACTTCGCGAATTCCTCCACCGCCGCGGGAGTTCTGGGCGAGGCGCTGAGCGCGGCGCTCAACGTAAACGCCATGCTTTGGAGAACGAGTCCGGCCGCGACCGAGCTCGAGTTTCTGACGCTCGATTGGTTGCGGCAGATGCTCGGGCTGCCGGAAGGTCTGTTCGGTACGATCGGTGACACTGCGTCGTCGAACACCCTCTACGCCCTGGCCGCCGCGCGAGAGATGCATCCCGAGCTCCGCATTCGCGAAGAAGGGATGTCCGGACGTGCCGATTTGCCGAAGGTCGTGATCTACTGCTCGGAGGAAGCGCACTCGAGCGTCGACAAGGCCGTGATGACACTCGGATTCGGCCTCGAAGCTCTGAGAAAAATCCCCACCGATTCGGGGCTGAGGATGGATGTGGCTGCGCTCGCTAGCGCGGTTGAGAGCGATGTGCGGGCGGGACGCGTGCCGCTCGCCGTCGTCGCCACGGTGGGGACCACTTCGACCACCGCCATCGATCCCGTTCTGGCCATCGCCGAGGTTTGCGGGAAGCACGGGATGTGGCTGCACGTCGATGCATCGTACGGCGGCACCGCGGCCATTCTGCCCGAGATGCAGCACGTGCTGCACGGATGCGACCGGGCCGACTCGCTAGTCGTGAATCCCCACAAGTGGCTGTTCACCCCTGTGGACTGCTCGGCGCTGTACACCCGGCGTCCGGATTTGTTGAAGCGCGCGTTCCAGCACATTCCCGACTATCTGATCGTGAGCGAAGGCGAGAGCGTCGCGAACCTGATGGACTACGGGGTCGCGCTCGGGCGCCGGTTCCGCGCGCTCAAGCTCTGGTTCGTGATCAGGAATTTTGGCGTGGAAGGCCTCCGCTCCCTGATCAGGGAGCACATCCGGATCGCCCACCTGCTCGGCGACTGGATCGACGCTGATCCCGAGCTGGAACGAATGGCGGACGTGAACTTCTCGACCGTAGTATTCCGGCACTGTCCGCCCGGCATGAGGGGCCGCGAGCTGGACGATCATAATTCCCGAACGCTGGCCAAGGTCGTCGCTGGGCGCGAAGTCTATCTCTCGCACACCCGGGTGCGCGGGAGTTATGCCCTTCGCATCGCGATCGGCAACATCCACACGACCGAAGGGCATGTTCGGCGGGCGCTGGAGCTGGTAAAGGAAGCCGCCAGGACCTACTAGGCCGGGCGGAACGATGGGCATGTAGCGGTATATTATCGGACGTATTTGGCCCCCCCTTTTCCATTACAAGTCAGGGAGATCCTTGATGAGAGTCCTTATGAACCAAATCGCGGCAGCATTCGCGATCGGCGTCGCCGCCGCATCGCCGCTCGCGGCGCAAGGCGCGGTCAGCTGCGATCCCACCGCCAACACGAGGGGCGACATCGCGAAGGCCCAGTTCTCGATGACGCGCGCCATCTCCGCCGGCGACAAGGGAAATCCAACGCGGGACCTGCAGGACGTGCTCAGGCTCGCCGACAACGGCACCGACAACCCCACCGCGCGCAATTATCTGCGTGGCGAGGCGTACATCCTTTTTCTGATGCGACCGAACACTCCCAGCGTAGTGCCACGGAGCGCGCTCGGGCTGACGACGAACCCTACCGGGACGATCGATCTATACGTGGCTGCCGATTCCGCGTTTTCGATCGTCGAGAAAGCTTCGCCCGAGTGCGCGACGACGATCACCCAGTGGCGCCAGCAGAAGCCATGGCTCAACGCGCTCAACGGAGCAATCAGCGCATTGAACGCGGGACAGCTGGATTCCGCCGAAACTCTGGCCAAGAGATCGCTGGTGCTCGACCGACACGCGCCGTACGCCTACTCCGTCCTCGGCTCCATCGCCCAGAGCCGGAAGAACTTGCCGGCCGCGAGCGACTACTGGAAGCAGGCGCTCGCCGCCGCCGGGACTGACACGGTGTACGCCGATGTCCGCATGAAGACGATGTACGAGATCGCATCGGCCGGGTCCGACGCGGCAGAGACACAGACCGGCGCCGCCAAACGCGCCGCCGCGAAGGCCGCGATCAAGCCGTGGCAGGATTACATAGCGGTCGCCAACAACGATCTTCTTCTCGCCGACGCGATCGACCAGGCAGGCCGCATGTACGTGGCGGCAGGTGACAGCGCGACGGTCCCCACGCTCTACGCGCCGATGCTCGCCAACCCGGCCAAGTATGGGGAGATCTCTCTCGTCCATGCGGGCGTGGTTGCGACCCGCAATGGACATCAGGCCGACGCAATCAAGCTTTTTGATGCGGCGTTGACGCAGAATCCTTATTCGCGCGATGCGATTAACAATTTGGCCGCGACGTACATCCAGAACAGCGAATTTCCGAAAGCATTTCCGCTGATCGATCGGCTGATAGCGCTCGATCCGAGCAACCCCGACAATCCGCTGCTCTACGCCTTCGCGTACCAGGGACTCTACAAGGGAACGAAGGACAAGAAGCTCCAGAAGATCTACACCGACTCCTTGGTGTTCTTCAACGCCAAATCAGAGGATGCGCCGGTGAAGGTGGTGGTGACCGAGTTCACGCGCCGGCCGGATCAAACGCTAGTGGGCGGAACGATCGAGAATCGCGGGACGACGTCCAAGACTTACACAATGAACGTCGAGCTCCTCGATAAGGCCGGGACGGTGATCTCGACGGAAACCGCGACGGTCGGACCGGTAGCGCCGAAGAAGTCCGGGACGTTCAAGATCATGTCGGCGAAGGGCGGGGCGTACGGATATCGCTACAAACCGGTGACCTAGTTCTTTAGTTGCAACTCAAGACTACCTGCCCGGGGCTGTCGGCGAGCAAGCTGATGGCTCCGGGCAGATTAGTCTTCAGTCGCAGTTTCGAAGATTCACGAGTTGCGCGGCAGCATAAGAGGGTCGGACTCCACAAGAACGCCAAGAATCCAGAACCGCGCCCCGTCGAACCAGAAAATCGCGACCTGTTCCATCTCGCGCGCAAGATCGATCGCTTTATCCTGCGGCATCACGACAGCCACGCTGCCCTCACGATGCGCGCGATCAGGTGAACACGCATCTACATGCGCGAAACTGTAGCCCTCCACATTCAACCGCTGACCCAGATCGCGCGACCGTCTTTTATTTTCCGACAGTGAGATATCCCGCCCGCCAGGATCAAATGCCGTGAGTATCGCGAACGGTTGGCCGAATCCAGCCGCAGCCAGATCCGCGATCGCGCGCTCTGACGGTATCGCACGCAGATCGATTTCCACAACTGGCTTGGTCAAGAAACTGAGGATGGTTTCCGGGTAGCGCGGCCAATCGGGATCATGCTGTTCGGGCGTCGATCTCATCCTGAAGCGATCTTACAAGGTTCGCACCACATCACGCCAGCTCGAAGCTGGACATGGTACGCTCCTTGACCAGATTCTGCGCGTGAAACAGAACCAGATCTGGCCGGACCTGCTCTATGTCGTCCGCCACGGTGAATCCGCCGGCAACGTCGCGCGCGATGCGGCACTCGAGGCCGGCCATCCGATGATCGATCTCGACATCCGCGACGTCGATGTCCCCCTCTCCGACCTCGGCCAGCGCCAGGCGATCGCGCTCGGCAACTGGTTTCGAACGCTCCCTCCCGAGGATCGGCCCAACATCGTTCTCACTTCCCCGTATCTGCGGGCGCGGCACACCGCCGGCCTCATCGTCAAGACCGCCGGAATTCGAGAAGATGCCTACTCGCTCATGGTCGACGAGCGATTCCGCGAGAAGGAATTTGGAATTCTCGACCGGCTGACCGCCCTCGGAATCAGAGACATCCACCCCGAGCAGGCCGAATTCCGCCGACTCCTCGGCAAGTTCTACCACCGGCCGCCCGGAGGAGAAAGCTGGTGCGACGTCATTCTCCGCCTGCGTAGCGCCACCGAGATGATCTCGCGCGAGCTCCGCGGCCGGCGCGTTCTCATCGTCTGCCACGCGGTGGTCGTGCTCTGCATGCGCTACATCCTCGAGCACCTCACGGAAACGGAGCTGCTCGCAATTGACAAGAAGGCCGATATCGCGAATTGCTCCGTCACTCTTTACGAACACGATGAGACACTCGGCCCCCGAGGCAACCTTCGTCTCAAGAGCTTCAACTTCGTTGCGCCCCTCGAAGAAGCGGGCGCTCCGGTGACATCGGGGCCGGACGCAAACGTCGGCGCGCGCTAGCAAGCGGCCCACCGACGTTTCAGCAGCACTCCCCCGTCACTCGGAGGAAGCTGGTCGTCCTAGATGTGAAGCGCGTGAACCGGACCTGACGGCGTATCGCGGCGGCGAATCGTCTCGCCCGCGGGCGCTTTCATCGGTAGCGTCAACAGAAAGACCGTGCCCATTCCCATCCTGCTAGACACCGTCACATCACCGCCGAGGAGGCGCGCAAGCTTGCGGGTGACGCTCAGCCCCAATCCAGTGCCTCCCGTTTTTCTCGTCGCCGTTTGCTCGGCTTGCCAGAACGGCTCGAACACCTCTTCGATGTTGTCGGCGGAAATTCCGACGCCGGTGTCCGCGATGCGCACTTCCAGAATTGCATTGTTCACCAGGCAACCAACCCGGACTTCTCCCTTCTCCGTAAACTTGATGCCGTTGGAGAGAAGGTTGACGAGCATCTGGCGCAGCTTCGTCCCGTCCGTCTGGATCGGCTGATCCTCCTCGAGCAGCTCAACGACGAAATCGATGCTCTTCGCCGCTGCCATCGGCTCGACGAGCGCAGCGGAATCGGCGAGCGTGTGATTGACCGACATCGATTCCCACCTTACCCGTTCTCGCCCAACGTCCACGCGTGCGAACGTCAGGATCTCATCGATGAGCCCGAGCAGATGACGCGCGCTGGCGTTGATTCTTCCGAGCTGCTGGCGCTGAAGCTCCGTCACCGGACCCGTGATGCCATCGGAGAGCAGCTCCTCGTATCCCATGATCGCGGTGAGCGGAGTACGCAGCTCGTGCGACATCACGGCCAGAAAATCCGTCTTGCTATTGTTCGCCCGCTCGGCCTCGGCGCGCGCGGTTTCGGCTTCGGCGCGCGCCTTCTCCGCGTGCACGCGCGCCTGCTGCTCGAGCACGAGCAGATCTACGCGCTCCTTGTCGGTGTTGCGGAGCACCCGGGCTGACCACAGCACCAGCCCGACGAACGTCAGGATGCTGGCAACCGCGAACAGCGACACCCCGAATTCGGTCTCGTAGAATCCGGAGGATTCACCCAGTATCCTGATGACGCCGAGCAGAATCGGCGCGAGAAGAGCGGCGGGTAGAAGCCTGCGCGTGAGCACGCCGGCCGCACCGTCGTCCATCAGGAGAACCGCGACACCGCGGTCTCTTAGCGCCAGCATGATTCCGACGCCGAGTATCAGCTGTCCGATCGCCGTCCACAGCGCCATGCCCGACGACTGTGACAGGTTGTACATGCCCTTGACGCCGAAGAGGTAGCCGAGGATCGCGAGCAGCGCGATGAGGAGGGCCGGAGTCGCGAACATCTGGGCCCGGAGATCCTGCCGTCGCCGGTCGTGCGGGATCGATAGGAGCGCGAGCGCAAAAAGAAGGAGGCTGCCGGCGCTGTTGATCGAGATGCGGCCGGGGGGGATGCTCGCGCTGCGGCCGGCAGGAATGCTCGAGACGCGCTTGAGTTTCTCTCCGAAGAGCAGCAGGTCAAACCCTGACTCGCTGCCGCGCAGATATTCGTACAGAGTGAGCCCGGCAATCGTGGCTACGAGCGCGGCGAGAGTCTGCTGGACCGCTTCAGTAGTCGGAGTCCGATGCTTGCGCACCGCCATCGTCAGCGCGCCACCCGCCAGAACGAAGCACAGCGCCATCAGCGGAAGAATCGGATATCCGCCGGTTGTTGCGGTCGTGACGAACGGAAAATTCAGAGCCCACCCCACGAGGGCCAGGGCGCCGAGGACGGCCACCGCGCTGCCTGCTATGATGGGCACGCGCTCGAAGAAGCCGATCATCGGGCTGTGACGCACCGACGGGCTGAGTGGAGCTGTGATTGGATTCGCCATTTACGCGTCGACCGAAAAACTATTCGTGAACAATGGCGAGTGCAATTCTACCACGCTATCGCTTTTCGATCGCGGAAAAAGGCGCCCGTAGGACCGTCGTCGGGAAGGGTCGCGAGCCAGGTAACCGTCTCGGCCCCTTTCTCGAGAGTACGAGTAGCGCCTCGCCCACCCATTCCCGTCTGCACCCACCCAGGATCAACAGAGTTCACCAGGATTCCCATTCCTTCCGTCTCGGCCGCGATCACGCGAGTCACTACGTTGATGCCGGCCTTTGACAACCTGTATGCAATGTACCCTGCGCCAATTTCCGTGAGGGAGCCCATGCTGCTCGAAAGGTTTACGATTCTCCCGTGGCGGCGGCTCTTCATGATGGGAATGGCGAGTCGAGACAGCAGAAACGGACCATAGACATTGGTCTGCATTGTCTCGCGAATTATCTCGAGCTCCTCCAGCGGATCGGCATCGCCCTCCTCGATCATGACCCCGGCATTGTTCACCAGAATGTCGAGACGACCGACATCATTGCGCACCCAGTTCATGCATTCGCTGATGCTTTTTGCGCTCGACACATCGAGCTGACGCGCTTCAACGGGCAGGCCGGCGGCTGCCAGCTCTCGCGCTGCGACAGCTCCCCTCGCGGCGTCGCGCGATCCCAGAATCACCCTGATGCCGCGCCCCGCTAGCTGGCGGCAAACTTCCAGCCCAATTCCGCGGTTACCGCCTGTAACGATTGCAATTCGCTGCTCGGCCATTCATGGGTTCCGGATGAGGATTTGGCGACAGGAGTGTAGCCGCCGTCGGCCCCGGCTGGCAAGTTACGGGAACGGCAGTATGATTGCATTTGTGGCCTGACGGCGCGTCTCCTTCCATGACTGGATCCCGCACAATACCCGCACCCTCCTCTGCTCCTCCCTCAAAGCAGGAGATCGCGGACCTCCTTACCGAGGCCCGCGAGCGAACGCTGCTGCTCATCTCCATGCTCTCGGACGAGGACCTGCATCAGCAGCACGATCCGCTCATGAGCCCGATCATCTGGGATGTCGGACACATCGCGCACTTCGAGGAGCTCTGGCTCACGCAGAATCTCGACGGCCCGATCGAGTTCTCGGAAATGCCCGGCTTGTACAATCCGTTCGAGCATCCCCGGGCGACTCGCGCCTCGCTCGCGCTTCCGACTCTGGCGGAGATGATGGAACGGCTTCGGGAGATTCGCGGCCGTGTTCTCGATCGTCTCGACTCTGTCGAGTTCGACGAAGCCAATCCGCTTTTGCGTGAGGGCTACGTCTACAACATGGTCCTTCAGCACGAGTACCAGCACAACGAAACGATTCTTCAGACGCTGCAGCTCAAGAAGGGCGACCCTTATCGCGCCCCACGCCGGGCCTCCTTTGCGGCGTCCGCGCTGGCGTGGCCAGAGATGGTCTCATTCGGAGGCGGACGAGTTTCGATCGGGACACGCGACCACAGTGCTGCCTACGACAACGAACGGCCCGAACACTTCATCGAGTTGCCGCCGTTCCTGGTCGATCGGTTCCCCGTCTCCAACGCACAGTACCTGGAGTTCATCAGGAACAACGGGTACGAGCGAGAAGAATTCTGGTCCGACGGGGGACAGCGGTGGCTGGCGGAGTCGGGGGCGGTGACTCCAAAGTATTGGAGCAGAGCAGGTGATGGATGGATCACACGCACGATGGACGTCGAGCGTCCACTCGATCTTACGCGCCCTGTCTGTCACGTCTGCTACTACGAAGCCGAGGCGTTCGCGGCCTGGGCCGGCAAGCGTCTCCCGAACGAGTTCGAGTGGGAAGTCGCTGCATCATGGAATCCGTCGACTGAGCGGGCCCAGAGCTTTCCATGGGGCGACGCTCCGGCCGATGCGCACCTCGCAAACATCGACCAGCTCGCTTTCGACACCGCGCCGATCGGCACCTTCGATCGCAATGTCTCCCCACTCGGCTGCTATGGAATGATCGGCGATGTGTGGGAATGGACATCGAGTGACTTCGGGCCATACCCCGGATTTCAGAGCTTTCCGTACAAGGAATACTCGGAGGAGTTCTTCGGTTCCGACTACAAAGTTCTGAGAGGCGGCTCCTGGGCCACCCGGCCAGGCGCCATCCGCAGCACGTTCAGGAACTGGGACTATCCGATCAGGCGGCAGATCTTCAGCGGCTTCCGCTGCGCGCAGGACGCATGAAGAGCGGCAATCGTTCTCCGGATCTTGTCGGCGGCACACCGCCCTACACAGTGCACCGCCCCCACCAGCAGATGTTGCGGGACGTGCGCCATGGTCTCGCGAGATCGCCGAAGGAACTCTCGCCCAAGTACTTCTACGACGAGCGCGGCTCCGAGCTGTTCGAGGAGATCACTCAGCTTCCCGAATATTATCTGACGCGCGCCGAGCGATCGCTGCTCGAGCAGCGCATCGCCGAGATCGTCGCGGCGGTGCGGCCTTGCTCCCTCGTCGAGCTTGGCGCGGGCAGCGCCACGAAGACGCACATAATTCTCGACGAGATGCGCTCGAGCGGATGCGCGGAGTGCTACGTCCCGATTGATGTCAGCAAGGATTTTCTGAAAGCCACGGCCAGCCAGCTGCGCATCGATTACGCGGACGTGCAGATCATGCCGGTCGTATCAGACATCACCGAGCCCTTCTCGCTTCCGCCGGTCGCCAGTCCGACCCTCGTCGCATTCCTCGGGAGCACGATCGGAAACTTTCCGCGCGAAGAGGCCATCCGGCTACTCTCTCACATCGCCGGCGAGATGGCTCCGAGCGACCGCTTCCTGCTCGGCGCGGATCTGATCAAGGATCCTGCGATCATCAATCGGGCGTACAACGATTCCAGGGGCGTGACAGCGGCCTTCAACCTCAACGTCCTCGAGCGCCTCAACCGCGAGCTCAACGCGAATTTCCCGGTGGGCGACTACGAGCACCGCGCATTCTATAGTAGCGAGCATCACCGGGTGGAGATGCACCTGATCGCGCGCAGGGCGCATACGGTAACGATCCCCGAAATCGGAGAGATCTCGTTCGAGAAAGACGAGAGCATCCGGACAGAGCTGAGCTATAAGTACGACCGCTCCATACTCGACGACATACTAAGGGCGTCGGGTCTCTCGATCGAGAAGTGGATGCCGGCCGACGATGGCTCTTTCGCTCTGGCGCTCGCCCGCGCGGAGGGCTGAGCCAGCCTCGTGAGCCTCTCAGAGGCGGAGTTACTGGAGGATGTCCGGCAGCGATTGTTCGCTCCGGTCAAATCGGCGAATCCGCGCGCGATCGGGCTCGAGCTGGAGCTGATTCCGGTTCACAAGGCCACGCGCACGCGCGCGCTCGCCGTCAACGACTCGCGCGCTTCGACAGGCGAAGTGTTGTCACCTCTCGGACGGCGCGAGGGCTGGCAAGAGGAGTCGAACGGCGGGGATCCCCCATTCTGGACTCTTCCGGATGGAGCGCGTATCTCGTTCGAGCCTGGCGGACAGATAGAAATCAGCACTGCTCCCAAGCCGACCGCGTCGAAGGTCATCGACTCGACTCAGGGTCTCGTGAAAACTTTACGCGATGCGATGGCAACTTCGGGAATCGAGCTGCTCGCCCGCGGAGTAGACCCGTTTAACAATATCGACGCAGTACCGCTCCAGCTTCGGCGCGACCGTTACGCCGGCATGACGCGCTACTTCGATTCAATCGGGCCGTCGGGCGTGCAGATGATGCGGCAGACCGCCGCGCTTCAGATAAATCTCGAGCGAGGAGAGGATCCAAAGTCCAGGTGGCGGCTCCTCAACGGTCTCGCGCCGATCGTCGTCGCGCTTTTCGCAAACTCCAGACAATACGCGGGTAAGCCGACGGCGTGGGCAAGTTACCGCGCTCAGCTCTGGCGAACTCTCGATCCCTCGCGAACCGGAATCGTTTACGACGAAGCTGCGCCCGTCGAGCGATACCTGCGCTTTGCGTTGGATGCGATCGCCATGCGGGGCGACGGCCCCGATTATCGCGCGTTTCGGGAGTCGATTGGCGAGCCTGCAACGAATCGGCAGGACTGGCTTTTCCATCTATCCACTCTTTTCCCTGAGGTGCGCCCGAAGGAGTTCTTCGAGCTGAGATCGGCCGACACAATCGAGCCCGATATGCTGGCCGCGCCGGTCGTGTTCGTCACGAGTCTCGTATACGACGACGAGAGCGCGCACCGCACGGCCGAGTTGATTGGTGCCCCCAGTGACAAGTTGCTGGAACGCGCGGGGCGACTGGGGTTGGCTGATCCCGAGATACGTCGTATTGTTTCGCGGCTGGTAGTGATCGCACTCGAGGGTGCTCGGCGACTTGGTGTCGAATACATCCGGCGACCCCACCTCGAGGCCGCATATCAATACTTTGCGCGCGCTCTTTGAGCCAACCAGATTTGAGCCGATGATTGCCCGAGGCGCAGCTCTCTCGTTTGCCGTCGCCGGCTCCCTTTGCGCCGCGCAACAGATTCATGCGCAGGCTCCAGCAGCCCCGGCAAGGACGATTCTTGCCATCGGCGCCCACGCCGGCGACATGGAGCTCACGGCCGGTGCCGTCCTCATCAAGCAGCACAAGCTCGGCGATCGCGTCGTGATTCTCCAGATGACGCTGGGCGAAGGCGGCAACTCTCGACTCTCGCCAACCGTGTACGGAGCACAGAAGCGTCGCGAGGCGCTCGCGGCGGACTCAGTGATCGGTGCCGAAACGATCTTCGCGCCGTATCGCGACGGTGAGATCCCGAATGACGAAGCCGTGCGCAGGTACGTCGCCGACGTGATCCGTACGGTCAAGCCGACATACATCATCACCCATTGGTCACACAGCATCCACAAGGATCACGCGAACACCAGCCTGATCGTCCAGGATGCGGTGCTGCTCGCTTCCCTCGAGGGAGTCGTGACCACGCATCCCGCGCATCGGGGAGTTCGCGGGATTTACTACGCCGACAACTGGGAAGACGCGGAATCGTTCTCCCCCTACATCTATGTGGGAGTCAGCGACGAGATGGCGCAGTGGCGAGAGGCTGTAACAAAGTACGAATTCGTCGGCGGAACGATTTCTTCATTCAAGTATCTCGACTACTATGAGGCGCTCTCCACGGTGCGGGGGGCGATTTCTGGCAAGGGAAGGGCGGTAGCGTTCGACATTGAGTCGTTCGGAAAACGCCGAGTGCTCGACTCGCTGCCCTGATACCAGCCCCAGCCCTCAGTCTCCGTCGCGTTGACGGCGTTGCTGGTTGTAGTCATCTATTTTTCTCGCCATGCCCTTTCTCGAGCTTCTGATCCTCGCGCAGATTGCCGCGGCGTCGCCGCCCTCCGCGGCCATTCGCATCAACCAACTCGGATACCGTCCCGACGCTCCGAAGGTGGCTGTCCTCTGTTCTCTCAACCCGATTGTACTTCGCGACTTCCTCGTAGTTGACACTGCAGGAAAACCGATTCTCAAGCGGCCGGCAACTCCCGCCAAGCCATTTGGGCCGTGCGTTGTCAGCTATCGCCTCGATTTCTCATCGATCAGGAAACCGGGCGAGTATCAGATCTTCACTGGGGGCGTCGAGTCTCCAATAGTTCGCATTCGGACAAACGCGTACGCTGGCGCGGCCGACACCCTGCTCTACTACATGCGCGAGCAGCGCTCCGGCTTCAATCCACTGTTCAAGACGGTGGTCCACACACGCGACGGCATCGTCGTCGACGATTCCACGCGCGCCGGCAAGTTCGTTCCGGTCACCGGTGGTTGGGCGGATGCATCGGACTACCTCCAGTACGTGATGACATCCTCCAACGCGACGTTCGTGATGCTGATGGCCTATCGGGATCATCCGGCTTCCTTTGCCGATCGCTTCGATTCGCGCGGGCTCGCCGAGAGCAATGGCATTCCCGACGTGCTCGACGAGGCCCGACACGGCCTCGAGTGGCTCGTGCGCATGTTCCCGTCCGACTCGGAGATGTACAACCAGCTCGGCGACGACCGCGACCACACCTATTGGGATCTTCCCACCAACGATTCGGCGGACTACGGCTGGGGAAAGGGAAAGGAGCGGCCGGTGTACCCTTGCACCGGGAAACCGCAGGGTCTTTTCAAGTACAAAAACAGATCAGACGGCCTCGCATCGACCGCGGGCAAGTATGCGTCAGCGTTCGCACTGGCCGCGTCGATATACCGGAAGCGTGATCCGACCTTCGCCAACAAGTTGCACCAAAGAGCGGTGGCGGCGTACGCCGTCGGGAAGAAATTCCCCGGCGTCTGCCAGGGCGCGCCTGGTCGCGCTCCCTACTATTACGAGGAAGACAACTGGGTCGACGACATGGAGCTCGCCGCGGCGGAACTCTACGCGCTCACGCGCGACCGGAGCTATCTACGCGATGCACTCGCCTATGCGGCGCGCGAACCCGTCACTCCGTGGATGGGTGCAGACACTGCGAAACATTACCAGTGGTATCCGTGGCACAACAACGGCCACCACGAGATCTGGCGCAGCGCAAATGCGGCCGATCGGAAAACGGTCGCTGAGTATTACAGGAAAGGTCTTGCCGCGGTGGTGAGTCGAGCCGACAACGGATTCCGAATCGGGATTCCATTCATCTGGTGCTCGAACAATCTGATGGCTTCGTTTGCGACACAGGCGTATCTGTATCGCCGCATGACGGGCGACAACCAGTTTCGGGAGTACGAGCAGGCCGCGCTCGACTGGTTGTTCGGGACGAATCCGTGGGGAGTCTCGATGGTGATCGGCCTTCCACACGACGGAGTCTTCGCGCGCGATCCGCATTCCGTCGTCGCAAAGGAGATGCACGTGGAGCTGACGGGCGCCTTGCTGGACGGTCCCGTCTATTCCTCCATCTACAAACATCTCCTCGGCATTAGTCTGCACGACCTGGACGAATACGCAGCATATAACACCGGATTCATCGTCTATCACGACGACGTCGGCGATTATTCCACGAACGAGCCCATCATGGATGGAACCGCGAATCTGAGCTACCTCCTCGCGGCAATGGCTGCTTCGCTGCCGGAAACCCGAAAGTAGCGAGCGCGACTCGAAACATGCCGGAGCTGCCGGACATAACGGTTTACATCGAGGCCCTTGCTTCTCGATTGGTGGGACGACCACTGGAGCAAGTGCGCATCCCCAAGCCGTTTCTCCTGCGTTCAGTTGACCCACCCATCGGCGCGGCAAATGGGAGGCGGGTCATCGGTGTGCGGCGAATGGGGAAGCGCATTGTTCTGGAGTTGGAGGACGAACTCTTCCTTGTTATCCATCTCATGATCGCCGGCCGCCTTCGCTGGGTGCCCACCGGGACCAAGGTGCCCGGCAAGATCGGGCTCGCGGCTTTCGACTTCCCGAACGGCACGCTGATTCTCACGGAGGCCGGCTCGAAACGGCGCGCGTCGCTCTGGCTTGTCCGTGGTGAACAGTCACTGGAGCAGTTCGAGCGAGGCGGGCTCGAAGTCCTCGATGCCAATCTCGCGCAATTTACAGAGAGACTGGTCCTCGAGAATCACACACTCAAGAGATCTCTCACAGATCCAAGGCTATTCAGTGGGGTGGGCAACGCTTACTCCGACGAGATACTCCACCGAGCCAGGCTGTCTCCAGTCAAGCACACTCGGCGCCTCGACGACGACGAGATCGCGCGGCTGTTCGAAGCAACGCGCGTAACCCTAATCGAGTGGACGGAAAAGCTACGAAAAGAATCGGCGGGCGATTTCCCGGCCAAAGTGACCGCGTTTCGCGACGATATGGCCGTTCATGGAAAGTTCGGAAAGCCGTGCCCGGTGTGCGGCACCCCGGTCCAGCGAATCCGCTACGCCGACAACGAGACGAACTATTGTCCACGTTGCCAGACCGACGGCAAGCTGCTCGCGGATCGCGCCCTCTCTCGCCTCCTCAAGCAGGACTGGCCGCGCTCGATCGACGAGCTCACCTGGAGTTGATCGCCTTCAGTCCTCCGGCCTAGGATCGAGATCGTCTCGCCGGTCCGTCGGAGCGGGTCCTCTTCGGCTCAGGCTCTCGCTCGTTCCGCCGGGAGGTTGCGGTGCGGAGTCGGTGTGTCGTGCGCTTTGAGATCGCGTAAGCAGTCCGACTGTCGCTCGTGGGTTTCGCCTGCGAGGACCCGCTCCGACTCTCCGTGAGGTATCTGGTTTGACCGCCGACGCGAGGCCGAGACGATCAACCCCGGCGAACTAGTCTCACTTCCCACGCACTTACAAAACTGTACAGGGAGGTGAGGGTGTTCTCGGAGGGGCACCCGCAGCAAGAGCCCGCCGTTTGGGCGCGCTTGCGCGCCCCAACGGCGGGCGTGCGAGGACACTGCCCCGCAGAGGACACCCTCACCGACGGCAAACAGTGATGCAAGTCGGCGCGAAGCAAGAAGACTAGATCGTCCCAGCGTTGATCCATTTCACTACTCGCGGCGGTTCGTAAGCTTCGAACCGCACCAGCAGAGCGGCGGGATCGCTCTCCACCACGACCATGTTCCGATGCACCTCGCGCACGAACTTCTCCGCCACGGCGCGATCGAGAAACTCCAGGAGCGGATCGAAATAGCCGGCGATGTTCAGCAGCCCGCACGGCTTGTCGTGCATCCCGAGCTGCGCCCACGTCCAGATCTCGAAAAACTCCTCCAGCGTTCCGATCCCACCCGGCAGCGCGATGAACCCGTCGGCCAGCTCGGCCATCATCGCCTTGCGCTCGTGCATCGACCCTACAACGCGCAAATCGGTCAGTGCCTTGTTCGCGACTTCGCGCTCGACGAGCATGCGGGGAATGACTCCGATGATGTCGCCGAGTTCGTCGAGCATGGTGTCGGCGAGCACCGCCATCAGTCCGACGCTCGATCCGCCGTAGACAACCCCTATTCCCCGTTCAGCCAGCAGCTTGCCGAGTGAACGCGTCGCCTCCACGTACTGGGGACGCGCGCCGGCATTGGATCCGCAGAAAACTGCGAGACGGCGGATCTCGCTCACGGACGCGGCTGCATCGCAGCCATGATGCCGATGCCGAGCCCGGCCAGGGATTGCCCGCCGTCGCAGACGACAATGGCGCCGGTGATGAACTTCGCCGCATCGCTCGACAGGAAAAGCGCCAGATCGGCGATTTCATCCTTCGTCGCGAAACGCCGGAGTGGAATGCCGCGCGTAATCTGCTTTTTTATCTCGGGAGTTGGAGCGAGGCGCTTCATTCCCTCAGTGTCGTCGACCGCACCGGGAGCAATCGAGTTGACGCGAACGTCCGGCCCCCACTCGATCGCGAGGCATTTGGTGAGCATGTCCACGCCCGCCTTCGCCGCGCAGACGTGCGCCTGCATGGGCATCGGACTGAACGCCTGCGTAGCCGAGATATTGATGATGGACGCGCCGGGCCGCTTTAAATGTTCGTACGCCGCGCGGCAGGTGTTGAACGTCCCGAGCAAATCGATGTCGACTACGGCTTTGAATCCGTTTGCCGACATCCCGAGCGCCGGCGCTGGGAAATTGCCCGCCGCACCGCAGACGACGAGGTCGATTTCGCCATGGGTCTCGCGCGCTGACTTTATCGCCGCGACGAGAGCGTCGTACTCGCGCACATCGGCGGGGTGACCCGAGGCGATTCCGCCTGCCTTCCGTATCTCGTCGGATGCGGAATCGAGCTTCTCTTTCGTTCGCCCTATCAGCGCGACCTTGGCGCCATGCTCGGCGAACCGACGAGCGATCGCGAAGTTGATGCCGCTCCCGCCGCCCGTGACGATCGCATTCTTCCCCACCAACAGCTTTTGCCCAAACACTCCCGCCATGTGCGCTCCAGCAGATTGAGCGCGACTTGTCCGTCGCGAACCGCAAACCTATCCCTGGCGTCTAAACGGTGAAAGTGGCGCCGGCGTAGTTGTCGCCCGTGGCCGTGGTGGCGGCCGTTCGGCAACACTGATATCTGTTTGGTGAGAGACTCGTTGGCTGCCTCGAGCACCGGCGAGCCCAAATCGCAGTCTTACAACAAAGGAGGTGCAGCCATGAAGCGATCGTTCGTCATTCTCGCACTGAGTTCGCTGGTGACCGCGTGTACGGTGACCGTCAACAAGGGCGACTCTCCGGGCGCCGCCACGGAAGCCTCGCTGATGCAGGCCGATCGCGATTTTGCCGTCGCGACGCACGCTCGGGGAATCGATGGCTGGATGTCCTTCTATGCGCCCGACGCGATTCGCATCCGCTACCGCGGCAACATGATCAAGGGATTCGACGAGATCCGGAAGTTCGACCTGCCGAATATCTCAGACACCACCACGACTCTGAATTGGGAGCCGACCGATGCCCATGTCTACCGCGGCGGCAATATCGGCTCGACCACTGGTAAATACTCCGTGATAAATCGCATCGGCGCGGATGCCGGCAAGGAAGGCGGTCACGGACGTTACGTCACCATGTGGCGGCGCGACGGCGACCGTTGGCTCGTGATCATGGACACCGGCTATCCTGATCCGGGGGTCGCACGCTAGCAACTCAGTCGCTGATGCAAAAAACCCCGTACCCTTTTGGGGTACGGGGCTGGCTACTGGTGGCCCACCCGTCCTACAAGCTCGACCAGTAGCTCTCATCCTGCGCCGGGAGAGACAACAATCCGGCCTCTTGTACTCTTAGACTCACCGTACGGCAAAAGGGTTTAAAAGATTCTTTTGCCCTTGGTTGCCCAAGCTCAGCCGCGAATTGGGGGCTGAAATGGGCCGGACCGGGCGGGGGTGGGGGTTGAACCTCCCGCCTAGGTGTTTCGCCGCTTCCGGGTCGTCTCCAACGCCAGGTCGCCCGTAGACGAAAACAACTGCTCCACCGCCGCACCTGACAGCGCCGCGACCGTATTCCTGTTCAATGTGAGCTTCGTCGATCCGCCACCAGGCGTTTCCGCGATCAGCCCGGCCGATCGGAGCGCATGCACGTGATGCGTTATCGTTGGCTTGGAAACCTTCAGACTCCGGGCGAGATCCGCGGACGTCGTGGGCGTACGCGCAAGTATCGACGCGATCGCGTACCGCGTCGTGTCACCTAGCGCGCGAAAAACCGACTCGGCGTTTATTGCGGGATGCGCGGCGACTATCGCACGATGGTGGCTGACTGGAGGGTCGCTAACGTTGCGATCCTCCACCACTGTGTTCGGCGCAAGAGGTTCCGTAGTGACGGGGAGATAGAGAATAACCCGCTCCGCCTTCGTCTCGTATTTCGCCCACCATCGCCGTGCGTTGAATGCGGACGGAATCACGTAGCAGCGATCGACCTGGTCGTAGCCGATCGGTGAGCCGGTCTTCGGGCGAATCTGCCTGGCCTCGTCATCGAAGATCACCGGGAGATTCAGCTCGCGAGCGAGTTCCCCAGGTGTGCGCTCTTCGCAAAGGTCCCTCATGCGAAACGATTCGGCCCGCAGGCCAGCCTCGAGCACCGACCAATCCTGCCGGAACCCGAATTTCCAGAATCTCTGAAGCACCAGCCCCAACTCGTCGCGGAAAGACTTCGGCTTCGAAAGCAGTGTCGCAATCGCGCTCGCCGATTGTGAGCTCTCCGTGTACGGACGCAGCCCGAAATGCCCGAGCAGCTCGGCGCCCGCAAGCTTGTCGTCGGTGAGCACCTGCTTCACACTCTTTTCACGCGTGACCAGCGAGTCCACCGCGTTCCGGTCGTGGAAGATTCCCGAAAGAATATTCCTCTGTAGTTCCTCCGCCGGCATTTCGCGAATGCTCGAGAGAATCTCCTCGAACGTCACTTCCCCTCGCACGCTCTGGATGGCGTCCGCCAACAATGCCCAGAAGATCGGAAGCGGCGCGACGCGCTTTGCCACGCGCTCGAAATCCCGCGGCAAGCGGCCGAGAGCTTTCGATTTCCACGGATCGAGCTGGGTTGGAGCGCCACTCGTGAGCGAGTACAGCGCGTAGAAGACGTCGAAGCGCGGCGTGACCGCGAACTCTATTGGGAAGGATCCGGATCGAGCCATGTTAGCTAACAACCTAACAGTTTTTTAGTTCGTGCGCGGCTTCCTTATCGTGAAGACACCATTGGTCATGTCGATCCGGACGATTCCGCTGTTCCAGATATCTCCGCCCAGCACTCCATCGAGCGAGGCCAGAACCTGATACACCGGTGCGCGGACGAACGCGCCCCTGAACAGGATCGGGTATCCACGCACGAGGACCCGCAGATCCGGTAACACCGGAGCCCGCAGAGATATCTCCCCGCCCAGTCCGCCGACTCTGCGACTCTCTATCCGCGCGGCCTGGAGCTGGAGTTTGTCGAGCATGGTCTCCGTCACGAAACTCAGCTGCGCCCCAGTGTCCAGCCCGAAATGCAGCGGAATTCCATCGGTGCTAGTGAGTCGCACGACCGGAACACCGACCCAGAACATGTTGCGCTCGCCGTCCGGTCTGGAAGTCGCCGGGTTGCGCAGACGCATAGTGGTCTCGCTGAAATCGACTTCGAGATCCATCTGCCGGATGATGTCGAAGCCGATGATGCCATCGATCTTCACGCTCGAGCTCCGCTCATCCGGTCTCAGCTCGCGCATTTGCATCATCGCTTCCTCGACGACCATCGCCG
>JADGQU010000385.1 GCA_017881545.1 Gemmatimonadaceae bacterium | reverse complement strand
TGATGTGCCAGCCGCCCGGTGTGTCGAGCGGATAGACGGCAGTCTGCGCACCGGCGATGGCGATGCTCCCTGCGGCAATGCGGGGGCGTGGCTGCGGGCGGCGAGGCAGCTGAAGCGACGGGTCGAGCTCGCTCAGATAGGCAAACCCCGGGACGAATCCGAGAAGGTCAACGTTATAGGTCCTGCCCGAGTGGCGCGCGATGACGTCGTCAACCGAAAGCCCGGTAGCAGTCGCCACCGTCTCCAGGTCGATTCCGTCGTATCTCACCGCAATTCGGTGCTCGCGCGAATGGGGCGTCCTGATGCTCGATTGCGGCGCGCGATTGCACACGGCGACGAGTGTCGCAGAAATCTCGTCGTACGATGCGTGAAGCGGATCGTAGAATACGGTCAGCGCCAGGTAGGCGGGAACGACATCCTCGACGTGCGGAATTTCCGCCAGTCGCAGCGAGCGCGCGGCAGAATGAATCCGACGGAGCAGCTCGGGGCTCCGCTCGGCGCCGAACACGAGGGCGACCGCTGAATCGCCGAGCGGGCGCGCGTGGACCGGTGAGCCAGTCAAGCGGCGAACGGCGCGATCGTCACGCCGGACTCCTGGAGCCGGGCGTTGAGCGCGCGCAAGATGGAGTGTGCATCGGCGTTGTCACCATGAATGCACAGGGATTGAGCGGCAATGTGGAGCTCGGAGCCATCGTCGGATGTGATCGTTTGCCCTTTGACGAGCATTACCGCGCGCTGTACCGCGCTCTTCACATCATGGATTACTGCGCCCGGCTCGGCGCGTGGAACGAGCGTTCCATCGGACTTGTAAGCTCTGTCGACGAACGCCTCGCTCGCGAACGCAATCCCGGCGCGCTCCGCGGCGCGGGCCATCTCACTGCCGGGGAGGCCAAGCAATGTGAGTGATGCCTCGACGTCGCGAATCGCCGTGGCGATCGCGGTGGCCGCTTCGCGATCCCGAGCGGCCCGGTTGTACAGCGCACCGTGCGGCTTTACGTAGGAGAGCTTCGCCCCCTCGGCTCCGCACACCTCGCGCAGGGCGCTGATCTGGTAGGCGACGTGGTGCGAGATCTCGCTCGCGGGAAGTCCGAGCTCGCGCCGGCCGAATCCCGGAATGTCGGGATAGGAAGGGTGCGCACCGATCGTGACTCCGCGGAGCTTTGCCGCGCGCACTGTGTCTCGCATCGTGGTTGCGTCGCCCGCGTGGAAGCCGCACGCGATGTTGACGGAGGAGACGAGATCGAGGAGTGCCTCGTCATGCGAAGCGCGGGCGTCTCCGAAACCCTCTCCCAGGTCGGCGTTCAGATCAATCGTGAGTAGCAAGCAGGTAAGTCGCTATTTCTTGCGGCCTTTCTTCCTGCCGCCCATCGGCTTGGCCTCGACGACTTGCCACGACTGCTCGTCGTCCTCGAAGCCGCCGCGCGTGACCTTGGGCAGGAGTTTTTCTCGCACCACTACGGGAGCGAGCCAGTATGTGAATCCATCATCCGCTTCCACCGGGAGCCAGGCGAACCTGGTGCGCACTCGCTCGTCGCCAATCTTGCCGTGCGGATCACCTCTATTCTTCCACTTCACGCTGTTTTCCCTCGATTCTGCATCTAGACGCGGTCTTCCAGTCCCGTGACGCCCGACATCGCGGCGCATCTCGCGCAACAGTAGAAAGTCCCGTTATTCTCGACGCCGTGGCCGATGATCTTGCAGGCGCAGTGCGAGCATTTCGGTGCAAGCGCATGGATGGCGCACTCGAACGAGTCGAACGTGTGGGCTTTCCCCTTCATGGTGACGGTGAACGACTTGTCGTAATCGTTGCCGCAGACTTCACACTTCGCCATTGGCGCCCCCGGTCCATTTGCCGACGTGCCCTCTACGGCGAATCTAATGCCGCTGGAACGGGGAATTTCAGCGGAAGGCTTTCCTCATCTTGGTGTCGGGATCGCGCGCGAAGCGGAAAGTGAACCACGCGAGGTCGGTCACGAGCTCGTCGTAGGCCTGCGGATCCATGTGGTCCGCGACGACGCTCATGCGTCCCGAGATCTGCGTCTTGAGGTGCTCGATCCATTCCTTGCTGAAGTCGGCCATTGGCTGGGCTCCGATTACGAGGATTACAAAGTGATGGAACGAGCGGGCGCGCGCTAGCCGACGTCACCGATGGGCTTCAGGTAGCTCCATCCCATTCAGTTGACACCTAACGCCGCGATCCGTCATCTGTCCGTAACAATCTCGCGGCTCTCCACCCCCGATTATGGCACCCTCCTTGACTAACAAAGGAGCATTCCGCGCTTCGCGGATGCAACTCAATGAGGAGAGTACCGTATGACGAAGTCTTTCTTTCGCTTGACCATTCTGCTGGCGGCGACGCTGGTGGCCGTTCCGCTCAGTGCCCAGAGCTCCCAATCAGGTGAGCGCGCCAGGGCGGCCGCCAATTCGAGCACCCAGATGCCAGTAATCATACCGGCAGGCACCCCGCTCACCGTCGCGTTAGACGAGGATCTTTCGAGCGCGACGGTAACCCAGGGCCAACAGGTGCAGTTTCACCTGCCCGCCGACTATTCGGAGTTCGGCCACGTCCTGATCGCATCGGGAACGACCGTGCGCGGAACGGTGGCGCACGTTGCCCGCCGCAGCGCCGGTGGGAATCCTGGAACCGTGACCCTTTCGGTCACCTCGGTACGTGCCGTCGACGGGACGAGAATCCCGCTCCGGGGCACCACGAAGGTCAGCGGTAAGAACCGTCAGGGTCAGGCGGCCGCACTCGGCGTCCTGACATTCGGAATTGGCGCGACCAAGAAGGGGCTTTCGGCCGTTATCCCGGCCGGAACGCAGTTTTCCGTATTCACGGATGCGAAGCGCACAATCGTAGTTGCCCGATAGTCACCTGGTTCGGGCCGGCGCGAAGAGCACTATCGCGCCGGCCACTCTCCCGGGGTCGTCGCGCTCGGGATCGCGCGGCAAAGCTGGTCTGCTTCCTGCCATTGTGTGCGTCGTGTCGCTGACGCGAATAACGACGAACCCAATCTTCGAGGGCTAACCCGTGCGGAATATCACGGTCACAATCGGCGCGATCGCGCTGCTGGCCGGGTGT
>JADGQU010000097.1 GCA_017881545.1 Gemmatimonadaceae bacterium | reverse complement strand
AAATCAGACACGATTGTGCGTTACTCCCTGCTGTAGGTGGCGCTGAGGCTGTCGTCTTCTCCGACAGTGACGCGCATCACTTTGGCCGGCTTCGGTAGGTCCTTCTCGACGCGCTCGAAGATATAGCGCGCAAGATTCTCCCCAGTCGGGACTAGCTTGCCGTCCGCGAATTCCGCCACATCGAGATTGATGTTGCGATGGTCGAACCGGTCCTTCACCTGCTCCTTGAGGATCCGGTCGAGGACGCCCAGATCGACGACGAATCCCGTCTTGTCGTCGATGGGGCCGCCGACGGTGACATCGCACAGGTAGGTATGCCCGTGAAAATTCGGCCAGGCGCAGGCGCCAAACGTGCTGGCGTTCTTCTCGGCGCTCCACTCCGGGCGACTATAGCGATGCGCGGCTGAGAAAGAGATTCGTCGTGTGAGAGAGGCGCTCGACATTCCTTAATTTGCGCAATGCCGAGCGCTGGCGCCTAGTGATCCTCGTCCATCACGTTGAATCTGCGTCCTCCGACCCGCTGAATCCTTCGGGAGTCGGACCGTCGGGAGGATTCCACGGAATCCCTCCCCCGATCGCTTCCTGGACGTCGGTCGTTCCGAACAGCTCCGAGCGGATGTCCTCGTGCAGATGCTCGGCTTCCGGGTCTTCGGAGCGCGCTCGACCTCCGAGCAGGAGGTTCTCGTGCAGCTCTTCGTCTACCAGGTGCTCGTCAATCGCCTCCGGACTCTCGGCGCGGCGAATAGGATCGACGAACAAGTTGTTTCGGACCTTTTCGAGGCCAACCAGATCGGTGACCACGCGCTCCGCGATGCGAAGCTCCTCCTCGGTCCCGACGCGCCCTGAGAGGCTGACGACACGATTGTGCACCGAAACTTCGACATCATCCGGATCGAAAAGGAGTTGTTGCTCGAAGGTATCGCGAATGAGCGCGCGCAGCTCATTGTCGCTCAGATTGTCGGTGTCTCTGATATCCTCGAAGTCCTTTTCCACACTGCCTCCGGGTCCGCCCAGGGGGCGGTTCAGGTTACCGGAAGAACAGCAGCGAGGCGCCGAGGGTCAGAGCCCGATTGTTCTTCCAGAATGAGCGGGCCTGGTCGCCGCCGGCAACAGCAGTCCCGCCCACGGGAATCAAAAAGTAGTCGGCCGGATACTTCAACTGGTAAAGGTAGTCGTTCCAATCAAGCGTCACCTGGAATCTGCCGCCCGGCGCGTACCTGAGGCCGCCGCCAAACGAAAATGCAAACGGGGTGCCGAACGAATACGGGTCGGGATCCACCGTGCAGCCACAGGTCGCGATGCCGGCACCGAGATTCACGACCGGCACAAGGTGGTGGAAGCTCTTCTCCCCAGTGAGATTCAGAGCGAGATCAATGTCGAAGAGATTGACCGCGACGTTCCGCTTTCCGAGCTGGCGCGCCGTTCCGATCTTGGTGGGATCGATCGCAAAACGCTCGGTGTTGACGTGCGACCATTTTGCCACCAGAAAAGCTGGCCCGCCGACGTGAATCTGATAGCGGACTCCGAACATCGAACCGTCGCCCGGCGCCACGCCGAGCGGATCCTTGCCAGCTTTGTAGTGGCCGCCGAAGAAGGTGAATTCCTGGCTCGCCTCGAAATCGCGGTAGGGACTGCTTTCAGGAAGATGTCCGACCTGCGCACTCGCGGTCGTCGCAATAGACACAAGCGCCAAAGCGCTCAATACGTGCTTCACTAATCCACTCCAAGATTGACGCCGGTCATCTCCGGCGGCTGCTCGATGCCGAGCATCGATAATATAGTTGGCGCGACATCGCAGAGAGCGCCGCCCGCGCGCAACGAAGGCTCCTGCTCCCAGTCGACGACGACGAACGGAACAGGATTGGTGGTGTGCGCGGTGTGCGGACCGCCCGTCTCCGGATCGATGAGCATCTCCGCGTTTCCGTGATCCGCTGTGACGAGCAACCTCATCCCCGCGCTTTCCGCGGCCTTCAGAACGCGCGCCAGGCATTGATCGACGGTTTCCACCGCCTTGATCGTAGCCGGAATCGATCCGCTGTGACCAACCATGTCAGCATTCGCGTAGTTGCAGAGAATGAAATCGTGCTGAGCTGACGTAATGCCAGCTATGAGCGCATCCGTGACTCCGGCTGCACTCATCTCCGGCTGGAGATCGTACGTCGCCACCTTCGGACTCGGAACCATAACGCGGTGCTCGCAAGGAAATGGCGCTTCGATGCCGCCGTTGAAGAAGTATGTCACATGCGGGTACTTCTCGGTTTCCGCCGTCTTGAGCATGTCGAGCCCCCGCGCCGACAGCACCTCCGCCAGAATGCGGGCCATCGACGTCGGCGCGAACGCGACCGGAACGTCGAACGTCTTGTCGTAATTCGTGAGCGTCGTCACGAGGACCTTGGGGCGACGCGAGACGGCGAAGCCGTCGAAGGCCGGATCGATCAAGGCTCGGACGATCTGCCGCATTCTGTCCGACCGGTAGTTGAAGCAGATCACCGCATCGCCGTCTTTCATGCGCGCGACCGGCTTTCCATTCTCGGCCACGACCACCGGCAGCATGAACTCGTCGGTCTTTCCCGATTCGTACGCCTGGCGAATTGCCTCGAGTGGATCGATGACCCTGGTCCCCTCACCAAGGACAATGGCAGCATACGCCAGCTCCGTGCGGTCCCATCTCTTGTCGCGGTCCATCGCGTAGTACCGGCCCGAGACGGTGGCGATCTTTGCGGGTGAGGCCACCTTCCTGATGCGATCCAGCAGCTCCTCCATGAAGCCGAGAGCGGATTTTGGAAGAGTGTCGCGTCCGTCGAGAAAAGCATGGATCGCAACGCGGTCCAGGCCTTCGCGCTTCGCCAGCTCGAGCATCGCGAGCAAGTGCGTGTCGATCGCGTGCACGCCCCCCGACCCGATCAAGCCCATAAGGTGGAGTGTGCCGCCGTTCTTCTTTGCGTGCCTGCATGCCCCTATGAGGGCGGGATTGGTGTAGAAGCTGCCGTCGGCGATGGCCGAAGAGATGCGTACAAGATCCTGCATCACCACACGTCCGGCCCCGAGATTAAGGTGTCCGACCTCGCTGTTGCCCATCTGTCCCTTAGGCAGACCAACGCGAAGTCCGGAAGCTTCGAGCAGCGTGCGCGAGCCGCGACGCCAGAGCGAATCCCAGGTTGGGGTCCGGGCGAGTGCGATTGCGTTGCCTTCAGTCTCGGGGCGATAGCCCCATCCATCGAGAACGATGAGCGCGACTGGCCGCGCGCGCTGTGAGTTTGCCATTATATCTGTAATGTAATCCTACCCCGAAGAGAGGCGCGACGAGAGCAATGGAGATCTTCAGACCTAAACAGGAGACGGGACCGGAGACGCGCCGCAGTCCCGACCGCTCCGAAGAAGGAGACCGGCGCCGCGGCACCTGGCGCGACTTCAGACGCGCCTATCCGGGATTCGTCTTCGTCCTCGGCCTCGGTCTGGTGGCGATGATCGCCGTCGACGGCTGGCTCCTCGTCAAGCGGGTGAGCTACAACCAGGACGTGAAGCAGCTCCGGGATCACATGTCGCAGGCCGAGCGAGAGAGATCGGATGCGATCGTGCAGGCGGAGCAGAACAAGCTCCGGATCGTGATCGAGCTGGCCAAGCGGCAGGCGAAGTTCGACAAGAAGCTTCACCTGAACGTGTCGGTCGACAGCGCGCGGATGTACCTGACGCGCGAAGGCGCGCTGTTGCGCGAGATGCCTGTGCAGTTCGGGCCGGAGCGAACGCCCTCCGACACTTCACCCACTCCACCCGCTGCGACTCCGCGCGGAGAGCGCACGGTCGCGGCTCTCACCGAGACGACGATCACGCTCGATGGCGGAGCCCAGATACTGTCGTCGCCGAGCGCTCAGCTCGCCAACGATTCGACCGCGATTCCACCGGGTTCGCTCCGCATCAGCCTTACGGACATGAAGGCGATTAAGCCGAACCTAAATGCCGGCATGAAGGTATACTTCTACTGAGCCACGCGGGCGTCGGACAACGGGACAAACGAGGTAGCAAATGGGAGTGAGCAAAATCTTTTCGTACGGTGGCAAGACAGTCTGGATGCTGATCACCGGCTTCATCATCGCGGCGATCCTCAGTGTCATGCTGCTGACGAAAACGGCTGAGCTCCGCTACCAGCGCGACGTAAACCGCATGGTCTACAACGACAACCTCGGCGTCTTGAACGAGGTGAAGGCCAAGCTCGGCATGACCGGCGACAGCCTCAAGACGCTGATGAACGAGACCGCTGGTGAGGCGACGAACCAGCCCTACCTCGTGGTCAGCATGGCCGACCATCGGCTCTGGTACAAGCAGGGAAAGGAGATTCTGTTTGAGGCACCTGTGGCAACGGGTAGTGGCAAGGAGTTGGTAGGGGGAGATGCCGGACAGTGGCGGTTCGAGACCCCGCGCGGACGGCTCACTGTGAAAGGCAAGGATGAGGATCCGGCCTGGGTTCCACCCGACTGGCACTACGTCGAGCAGGCGCACAAAAAGGGTCTGGGAATCGTGCACCTCGCTCCAGGTCAGAGTCTCTCGACGGGCGATGGTGTCATCACGACCCAGAACGGTGAAGTCGTGAAGCGGTCCAGCAACGGCAGCACGGTGTCTTTGGGCGGAGGCGTCGAGGGCAAGGAAATCGTAGCCAATGGCAATATTGTCATTCCGCCCTATGGGACAACCGCCCGTAGGTACATGGGCGTGCTTGGAACGCGTCGTCTCGAACTCGGCGATGGTTACGGAATTCACGGGACCGATCACCCGGAATCGATCGGCCAATCCGTGAGTCATGGCTGTGTCCGGATGCGGAACGAGGACATCGAACGGTTGTACCCGATGGTCGCGGTCGGTACGCCGGTCTACATCTATTAATAAGAACGCAGCTTGGAGTCTGGAGTCGTAGGGGAGAGAAGAGGTCATCCAACGGGCGAGGAGCTTGAGCTTCCCGATGATCTCCCCGTTAGAAAGCGCCACGCACAACGGATCGTCTGGGTCACGGCGGCCGTCGTCGCATTGGTCGGCGCATTTCAATTCCTTCAGGCCGCGACCGACGCGACCGACAAACCAATCGGAACGTTCACCCGGTCCATAGTTCCTTTTGCGGAACCGTCCGCGAGCGCGTTCGGAGCGAGCGGGGAGCTCAAGCTCGCCTTCGCGATGCCGTCGGAAGAGATCTCGTATCCGCTCGACGTGCACGGCGATCCCACGTCGCTGGAATACGCGTGGATTCGAAACGGCGACTCAACCTTGGCGACCGCCGCGCAACCGCTCACTGGCGACAAAGTCTCCGCTCCGCCCAACGCCGGCTTCTACAGGCTCGCCCTGATGAAGAACGGCCAGAAGCGCGCGATAGAAGGTCTGACCCTCGCGGTGCTCGTTCCGTTCGAAGAGAAGGAAGGCGCAATGCTCCACGGGTATCGCATCGGTATGTACCTGGCCGAGCGCGCGCGTGGGAAGACGCCGCCGCCCGAGGGATTCCTGGAGATCACGCCCGCCGACATCGAGCTTCCGATCACCAGGCATTTGAAGGTCGGCGACTTTCTGAATCACGATCAGCAGGGAGTGTGGCCGAGCTACGCGGCGGTGAATCCCAAGCTGTTGGACAAGCTGGAGCTGGTGATTCAGGAGATCGCGCGTTGGCACGGCGACAAGGCCGTGGCTGACATCGAGATCGACGTGCATTCCGGATTTCGGGCACCCGAGCACAACCGCAGGGTCCGGCGTGCGGCGAGCGACAGTCAGCATCAGTACGGTGACGCGGCCGACGTGGCCATTGACGCCAACGGGGACGGGAAAATCACCGCGATAGACAGCCGGATGGTAGGTTTGGCGGTGGAGATCGTCGAGCTCAAGCACCCCGATCTTGTGGGGGGACTCGGCATTTACACGACCGGGCACTCGAGCACGAACTACGTGCATATTGATGTGAGAGGGAGACGGGCGAGGTGGCGGGGGGGCGGGTGACGGGCAACGGGAAGGGGGAAGGGGGAAGAGGGAAGAGGAAGCCGAAAAGCCGTCCCCCGTCCCCCGTCCCCCTTCCCTCCTAACGAAAAACTGAACGGGATCAAAAACAATGAACGACATTTTGCGTGAGCGGCTCATTCGCAAGCTCGATACGCTGCCCGAGGAAAAGATTTATCAGATCCTCGACTACATCGACTTTCTGGAGTCGAAGTACGCTCCGAAGCCTTCGACCGCGCCGAATCCGCTGAAGCGATTCGCCGAGGGCGTTGAGGACACGCTGCGCGCCGGGAGAATGTCAGCCGGCGTGATCGGCGGAACGATGAGTGTGATGAACAAGGCGGTTGGCGTCGTGACCGATGTGGCGAACGCTGGCAAGTCAGTTGCATCGGAGATTGCAGGGGTTGTGTCGTCGGTGACGTCTTCCAGGCCCCCGACACCGCCGGACCAGGCCCCGCCACCATCGCCACCGGGAGATCAGCGTAAGTGAAGAGTCAATCCGCGCGTTCCAGCACCGCCTCCTCGCGAAAGCGCCGCACCGCCAGTGGTGCATCGGCGGCGGCCGCGGCCTCTCGTGTCCAATCACGCGCGCGCGCCGCGCGCGACGAGGATGAGGACTCCTCGCCATCACCGCGGACGGGCGCCAAGCGAACTCTGATGTCGACGTTGAAGGATCTCCCGAATTTCCTGAGGCTGCTGGGTGGATTGCTGACGGATCGGCGCGTCACCTATACCGACAAGCTCCTCGTCGGCGGCGCGATAGCGTACATCCTGATGCCGATGGATTTCATTCCGGACTACATCCCCTTCCTCGGCGAAGTGGACGACTTGTTCGTGCTCGTTCTGGCGCTCCAGCGCCTCATAGCGAACGCGGGTCGGACGGTGATTCAGGATCACTGGATGGGCGACCCGGCCCAGCTCAAGGACTTGAACCTCGAGCAAATTCTGGTAGCGGCGGCGTTCTTCCTGCCCCGCAGGGTCAGACGGCGGTTGCGGACACTTGGGCGGGATTTCTAGTCCGGCCCTCCTTGTTCTGGCATCGCTCGCCCTGAGCGCTTGCCGCACTGCCAAGCCAACCGTTGGGATGACGATGACGGGACGGTGCGCGACCAGCGTGCACGCCAAGGGACCAGCGCCGCGGCTCCCTCACACTCCACCAGTCAGGGTCGGCTTCGGTGCCGTAGTTGGCACTCTCTCGGATTCCGGTGGCGCGCTTCCGCATTATCCGATTCTGGCCAGCACTCCGGGTGACGCCCCCAACTCTCCGCACGCGTCGGCGACAGCAGACAGCCTGGGGGGATTCGTGTTCGACGCTCTCCCTCCGGGCCGGTACCGCCTTTTCGTCCGCGCCTTCGCGCATCGCCCCGATTCGACGGAGATTGAGGTCGAGGCCGGGCGAGTGGACACCGTGTACCTATCCCCCGCGTTTTTTGATTGCGTCCGCTAAGGTAGTTCGGTCAGATGTCTCGGAAGGTTCGAGTCGCGCCGTATGGTTCGTGTCTAGTCCCGCGCCCCTGGCTGCCTTAACTTGCATGGGACGCGCGAGCGGAAAAAACAGACCCTGGTCGCAAGTTTCGGGAGCGGCTTCGCCGTAAACCTGCCTCCTCGACCATCTACTGACCTATGGACGACGATAACAAGCCACTTGCCCCCTGGACCGCCTCCCGCAGCGCCAAAGAGAAGAACGTCGTACAGCGCGCTGTCACGGCACTGCTGGATCAGCTCGCCCCCGAGCGCGTCCTCAAGCGTGGCGATACGCTCCAGCTCACAGTCGAGCAGCACCGGACGCCAAATGGATGCGTGTTGCAGGCACCGAACGCCGCGGTAAGCGTGTCGTGGTTCTCCAAGACAGGGAAGGACACGCCGTTGGGCGA
>JADGQU010000096.1 GCA_017881545.1 Gemmatimonadaceae bacterium | reverse complement strand
CCGCACGTCGTTCTCCGAGCGGAATATCGTTCCGAACGACATTGGGATGAGCGTGAACTCCCTCATCACCGTCTCGTTGACGAATTCGTGCGCCAGGACGTTTTCGCGCGTAGGATCGTAGATCACGATTGGCATGTCGCTCACCACCGCCCCCAGGTCCTTGTGGCTCACCGTGTAGACGCTTTCGGCTGTCATGATTTCGTTCGCAGGGGAAAGTTATTTCGCGGCTGCAATGAATATCCAAACGCCAATCGTTAGTCCTATTCCTATCTTGAGAACCGTTGACACCACTCGCCCGATCAATGCTCCCTTGGCTACTCGCGTTGAATCTCCGGCCGACGCTCCGCCAGTGAATTCGGCAATGAGCGCCCCAAGGAACGAGCCGAGGAAAGCTCCAATCACGGAACCGATGATCGGAACCGGAAGTCCGACCATAGCACCGACAATCCCACCAAGAATCGCTCCCCAACCGGCCCTGCGTGACCCACCATACTTCCGGGCGAAGCGCCCGGTAAGAGTGAACTCGAGCAGCTCGGCGATGAATGCGAGCACGGCGACGGCTATCAGGGTGACCCAGCCGATTGGCTCGCCCGGCACGATCAGATTGTATGCGACGGCGCTCGCCACCATTATCCAGAGTCCCGGGAGGCCCAGGACGATCAGGATCAGCGACAGGGTGATCACAGCAGCGAGAATCAGCAGATACATCAGCCCAGTTCCTTGGCGAGAGCAGAAAGGAGGGCGCTCGCTTCCGCGACGCCGCTGCCCGTAAGCGTCTTGGAAGTATCGCGCCGCGTATGAATGCGCGCGAGAGTAGAAAGGGTTCCTCTGCTCAGCGTGACGGCTTCCATGCCCAGATCGGCGAACGCCACGCTGTCGGCCAGGATCCCGGGAATGAGACGGCCCATAGACAGGCGTACGCCAATCCGGGCAGCGATTGTTTCAGCCGCAGCGGCAATCCGTTTCGGCGTGGACCCGGTATGCATGCACCGCCAGTTGCCGGCGTCGTCCACGGTATCGCAGTTCAGGACCGTAATGCCGCGCTGGGCCGAGCGTGCCCACTCCCGCGCCCCCGCCACGCCGAGCTCTTCGCCGCTGGTGATCAGGACCCCGAGGCCGGGTAACGCCGAGGCAGCCTGTGCCGCCAAGATGACCGCGACCACCCCGCTCGCATTATCGACAGCCCCGTTGGACTCGTTTCGGACGAAGCAGAACATGGAAGGAAGCGCGGTGAGGACTGCCGCGAGGGCGAGCACGTGCCACACCGGTGCAACCAGGCTGACTCCAACGAGCGAGAGCACAAGGACGATGAACGACAAGGCAATGACGACGATCAGCGCGACCGAGCTCGCTATTCGAATCAGCATCGGCACGGTTTGGGACTTCGAATCGATGTGAGCAACGAGCCAAACCGCCGGATTGCCGCGCTTCGCCTCCAGATTTGCGGACGTCGCGCGCTCGAGCGGAAAGTGCGCGCTCCAGCGTCGCTTCGCGTCACCAGATGCGAGCAGGAACGCGGTCAGCAGTGCCGCTCCGACCGCCAGCGCCGCGAGCGCGCCGTAATGCACAGCCATGTGCGCTACCACGATGACCGTGACGGCTTGAAATGCCGCGGCGATCGGCTGTCCCCACCGGCCGGGCCATTGGGAGTACTCGAAGGGAAGCTCCTCGCATTCGAAGCCAGCGCGCTCGAGCTCGACCCGACAAAGCTCGATCGCGCTCGATTCCGCGGCGCTTCCGGCGAACCTTGGGTTTTGCGCCAGCGCGTCGAGCAGACTCTTCGCGCGCTGAACGACGTCGGCTTCAGCCATGCACGCGGCCTAGGTGAGGCCCATTTTCTGTTTCACTTCGCGCATCGTCTTCTGAGCTTCGGTGCTCGCGTGTGCGGCTCCGGCGGCGAGATCGTCCTTCATCTTCTGCGGGTTGGCGGCGATCTCCTTCGCGCGCGCGCGAATGGGCGCTATCTCCTTTTCCATCGACTCGTGCAGAACTTTCTTGCAATCGATGCAGCCCCAGCCTGCGGTACGGCATTGGACCGCCACGTGGTCGACCGTCGCCGGCGGGCTGAACGCCTTGTGCAGGTGGTAGATGTTGCACACCTCCGGCGTCCCCGGGTCTGTGCGCCTTACGCGGGCAGGATCGGTCATCGCGGGTTTCAACTTCTCCCAGATCGACGCCGGGGCCTCGAGCAGATCGATGGTGTTCCCGAGGGACTTGGACATCTTCGCCTGGCCATCGAGGCCCATGACGCGCCGGGTGGGAGTGAGCAGCGCCTTTGGCTCGGGGAAGAATCCGGGCTCCCCGCCTTCAATCTTGGCTTGCACTTTCTCGGTAGTCGTCCGGGCGTCGAATCGCGCATTCCATTTGCGCGCTATTTCGCGCGACAACTCGAGATGTTGCACCTGGTCCTCTCCGACAGGCACCAACTCGGCGCGGTACAACAGAATGTCGGCCGCTTGCAGTACCGGATAGTTGAGGATTCCCGCGGGGACACTTTCTTCGCGGCTCGCTTTCTCCTTGAACTGAGTCTGACGCTCGAGCTCGCCCAGCGGGGTGATAGTGTTGAATATCCACGCTAGCTCGGTATGTTCCGGCACCGCCGACTGCACGAACAGCGTGCACTTCGACGGATCCAGTCCGGCCGCGAGCAATGACAACGCCATGTCTGCCGTGCGCGCGCGCAAATCGGCGGGCTCGTACGGAACCGTGATGGCGTGGTAGTCGACGATGCAGAAGAACGACTCGTATTTGTGCTGCAGCTCAACCCAGTTCTTGACGGCGCCGAGGTAGTTTCCGATGTGCAGGGAGCCGGAGGGCTGAATGCCGCTGAAGATGCGGGCCATTGCGCGAAATTAAAGAGCGAGCGAGAGGAGTTGCAAGCAATTTCACAAACTGATAGCGACGATTCCGAGCTGCTCGACGTGGCATTGGAGGCGGCTCGCGGCGGAGCGCGCGTCATTCGGGACGCCACCGCTCAGCGCGAGAAGCTGGTGTGGGAGCCGAAAGGTCAGTCGGATTTCGTCAGCGAGGTGGACAAGGCCTCCGAGCGCGAAATCGCCGGCGTCATCGCTCGCCGCCTTCCCCAGGCAATCGTGCTCGGCGAGGAATACTCCCCGACGGCGATCTCGAGCAAGGGAATCGTGGTAATCGCCGATCCGCTCGATGGCACGACCAACTTCCTGCACGGCTATCCCGAGTATTCCGTGTCGATCGCGATCGCGCGGAATGGCGTCTTGTGC
The DNA here is from genome assembly GCA_017881545.1 of Gemmatimonadaceae bacterium. Classification (GTDB taxonomy): domain Bacteria; phylum Gemmatimonadota; class Gemmatimonadetes; order Gemmatimonadales; family Gemmatimonadaceae; genus UBA4720. Next base: position 4,611 of record JADGQU010000096.1, on the reverse strand, counting down.
GCGGGTGTCGTCCTCAACGTCGCCAGGGACGAGGAATTCACCGCGAAGCGCGGCGCCGGCGCCTTTCTCAACGGCAAGCGCATCCATGTCTCCAGTCTCAGGGAGCCGGGCCGGTCCCTGATCGGGACCGGATTCCCGTTCAAGACCCTCGATAAGTTGCCACAGTACATGAAGCAGTTCAGTTTGGTTACGCGCGGGACGGCTGGAATTCGCCGCGCGGGCTCAGCGGCGCTCGATCTGTCGAACGTCGCATGCGGTAGATTCGACGCGTTCTGGGAGCTCGTCCTGGCACCGTGGGATGTCGCCGCCGGAATGCTGATGGTGCAGGAGGCGGGAGGCATCGTTACGGATATCGATGGGAATCCGCCCTCGCTCACCGCCGAGTCGTTTGTCGCTGGAAATCCGGCCATGCACGCGTGGCTGCTCCAGACCGTGAGGCGTGCCAACATGAACAAGGAAAAGACTGAATGAAGCTCGTCGAATGCGTTCCGAATTTCTCCGAGGGTCGCCGTCCCGAGGTCATCAACGCGATCCGTGACGCCATCGCGGCCGTGGAGGGCGTCTCGGTTCTCGACGTCTCTTCCGACGGCTCCCACAATCGGTCGGTGATCACGTTCGTCGCCCCCGTCGAGACGGCGGTGGACGCTGCCTTCGCTGGAATCAGGGTGGCGGCGGAACGGATCGATCTCTCCAAGCACACTGGCGAGCATCCGCGCATTGGCGCCACCGACGTCGTGCCGTTTATCCCGCTCGAGGGATCGACGATGGAGGATTGCATCGCCCTCGCCCGTACCCTCGGCGAGAGAGTGGGTCGAGAGCTGAAGATTCCTGTCTATCTCTACGAGCGCGCGGCTACGACGCCCGCGCGGGAGAATCTCGCCGATGTTCGCCGCGGCGAATTCGAGGGATTGAGCGAGGAGCTGGGCAAGAACCCGACGCGCAACCCTGATTTCGGACCGTCAAAGATCCACCCCACCAGCGGAGCAATCGCGATCGGCGCGCGCCCGTTCCTCGTCGCGTACAACATTTACCTTGGCCCCGCATCGAACCTTCACATCGCCAAGAACATCGCGAAGGCGGTGCGCGGATCATCCGGCGGCTTCAAGTACGTGAAGGGACTCGGCCTCGAGGTGGATGGGCAGGCTCAAGTGTCGATGAATCTCGTCGATACCGAGAAGACCCCTCTCCACAACGCCTTCGATTTCGTGAAGCTTCGCGCGGAGGCGGAAGGAGCGCAGGTGACGTGGAGCGAGATCGTCGGACTGGTGCCCGAGAAGGTTCTGTTCGACGCCGCCGTCAGCCATCTCCGGCTCACACAGTTCACGCCGGCACAGCTTCTCGAGCGCCAGGTGCGCGAGGTGATGAGTGGCGGCGAGAGCGTGAGTGGATTCCTGGCCTCGGTCGCGTCGTCGAATCCGGTGCCTGGCGGAGGAAGCGTCGCCGCGCACGCGGGCGCGCTGGCTGCCGCGCTCGCGCAGATGGTCGCGGGCCTCACCATCGGCAAGAAGAAATACGCAGCGGTTGATGCGGAGATGAAGGAAGCGGCGCTCAAGGCAGTTGCCCTGGGCAATCAGCTCACATCGCTCGTCAAGCGGGACGCCGAGGCGTACGCTCTGGTCTCGGAAGCTTACAAGCTGCCCAAGGAGCCGGCTGACGCGGCCGCTCGCCGTTCCGAGACGGTGACGAACGCGCTGCTCAAGGCTGCCGAGGTGCCGCTCGAAACCGCGCGCGCTGCCGTAGAAGTCGCACAGCTCGCTGCGCTCGTAGCAGAAAAGGGAAATACGAACGCGGTGACGGATGCTGGCGTCGCCGCGCTGCTTGCGGCAGCGGCGGCTAGGGGTGCCGCGTACAACGTAAGAGTCAACGTGCAGGCGCTCGAGGATAGATCGAAGGGCGAGTCGCTCGCGCGCGAGGCGGAGCAGCTTGTCAAGAAAGCCAATGACTTCGCGGAGCGAGCTACGTCGATTGTCGAGAGGGCCCTGTCGGGCTGATGAGTATGCCTTCGCGCGCGCTGCTGCTCGTTCCAAACCTGCTAGCGCTGAGCGTCGCCGCGACGCAAGTCACCCCGACTACGCGGGTAACGCCACTGCTCGGTACCTGGGAAGCCGTGAACAGGTCGACTGGTGGCCTGGGATCGACGATCTCATTCGCTCCCGACAACACCATGAGCTTCACGCTGGGCGCCATGGTAGACATGAAGTACAAGCGCGCCCGCGACAGCCTCTACATCATCGATCCGCAGAATGGCGTCAACGCATTCAGGATTTCAATCATCAGGGACACCTTGGTGATGGTCAACGCGGGACGGGAGCAGCGCGAAACTCGCGTCGGCGCGCCCATTGCCGGTGCCGATCCCGTGATCGGCCAGTGGACCTACCTCCACTACACGGGCGTACCCGCCTTCGAGGAATACACTCCGGCGGGGGATTTCCGACTGAGGGTGCCGATTCGCACTCTTGACGGCACGTATGTGACGCTGGGCGATTCGGCGATGCTCCATCTTCCTGGACAGGGGGACCGCGCGGTGCGGTTCGTCGTCTCGGCCGATACGCTCCAGTTGATCTGGAACGGCCAGACCAGCCGCTACATCAAGGCCACACCGCTAGGGCGCTAGCGCAGTCAGTATCCGCGGTCCGTTGTCCGTGATCGCGATCGTGTGCTCGAAATGCGCCGAGCGCGTCCCGTCCACGCTGACGACTGTCCATCGGTCCGGCATCGTTCGCGTCCCCGCCCCGCCGGCATTCACCATCGGCTCGATCGCGATCGTAAGGCCGGGCTGAAGTCGGACGCCACGCTTCGGCTTGCCGTAGTTCGGCACCTGCGGATCCTCGTGGAACCCGACTCCGATGCCGTGCCCGACGAGATCGCGCACCACGCTGAAGCCCGCCGCCTCGACCACTTCCTGAACCGCCGCGCCGATATCGCCGACGTGATTCTCGGCAGTCGCCGCCTTGATTCCCGCGACCAACGCCTTCTTCGTGACGTCGAGCAGCTTCTTCGACTCCGGATCGATCTTCCCGACCGCGACAGTCGTAGCTGAATCCGTGTAGTAGCCATCCAGCTTCACGCCGATGTCGATCGAGACAATGTCTCCTTCCTCGATCAGGCGCTTCTTCGATGGTATCCCGTGCACGATCTCCTGGTTGATCGACGTGCAGATGCTGGCGGGGAAATTGTATAGGCCCTTGAACGCCGGGCTCGCGCCGGGATGACTGCGAATGAAATCATCAGCGATCTTGTCCAGATCCATGGTCGTCATGCCTGGACGTACGCTCTTCTCCAGCAGCAGCACCGTCGCCGCCAGGATCTCGCCCCCGCGCGCCATGATGTCGATTTCGCGCGGCGACTTGATCTGAATCATTTCTCGAGCGCCTCGACGGCGCGAGCGGTTACTTCGTCGACGGGAGCATCGGCGTCGATCTTCAGCACATTCATCTTGTGGTCACGGTACCAGTCGATCACGGGCGCCGTCTGCCGGCGGTAGACTTCGAGCCGGTTCCGCACCGCTTCGGGCTCGTCATCCTTGCGTCGCACGAGCTTGCCACCGCACTTCGCGCAGCTCGTTCCGGGATCGCGACCCATGTACGGCGTCTGACAGCCCTCGCAGACCGTGCGCGTGCTCAGTCGCTTCACCAGCTCGTCATCGTCCACATCGAACAGCAGCACCTTGTCCACCTTCTTGCCGATCTCGCTCAGCATCACTCCGAGCCCCTCGGCCTGCGGCACGGTACGAACCGCGCCATCTAGAATGGCTCCCTTCTTCGTAGGGGGCGACGTCATCACATCCTGAAGAATACCGAGGATGACCGCATCCGGCACGAGATCGCCGCGATCCATGTATGACTTTGCCTCCAGCCCCCGCTTGGTGCCCTCGCGGAGCGCCGCGCGCAGCACGTCGCCGGTCGCGATCTTCGGAATCCCGAGTCGCGCGGCCAGCTTGTCCGCCTGCGTTCCCTTGCCTGCCCCGGGCGGGCCGAGCAGCACGATGATCATGGGGATACCCGCAAAAGAGTCGGAGGAGCTTTTGGCTCCTCCGATCGAAGTCTAGTAAGCGCCGCCGCCGGACGAGCGGCCGCGGAATCGCACTCGCCCTTTCTTCATGAAGCCATCGTACTTCCTGAGCAGCAAGTGCTGGTTGACCTGCGTTATCGTGTCGAGCGCCACACCAACCACGATCAGGAGCGACGTGCCACCGAATCTGAACGGAACGTTGATCAGGTCGGCAATGAACACCGGCAACAGGGCGATGAAGGTCAGGAACAGCGCGCCCGGGAACGTGATGCGCGACACGACGTGATCGATGTACTCGGCCGTCTTGGCGCCCGGCTTCACGCCAGGAATGAAGCCGCCCTGCTTCTTCAGGTTCTCCGAGATGTCGACCGGGTTGAAGATGATCGACGTGTAGAAATAGGTGAAGAAGACGATCAGGACCGCCGACAGCGCGTAGTAGAGCCACGTACCCGGCTGGCAGTACTCAGAGATGACCCGCGCGTTTTCGTTGCCGCTGAACTGAGCGATCGCGCCCGGGACGACGATCACCGATGACGCGAAGATGATCGGCATCACGCCGGCTGCGTTGACGCGAAGCGGAATGAAGTTCTTCGCCGCCTC
>JADGQU010000384.1 GCA_017881545.1 Gemmatimonadaceae bacterium | reverse complement strand
AGTCGGCGTGAGTCTTCTTGAAATCGAGCCAAATCCCCATTCCGCTGGTCGGATCTATCTCGAGCGTCCCGTTGTTGTCGATGTAGCGGAACTGCTCGGGAGACGCGTCGTCGAAAACGAAGACGACAGGCGACAGGCCGCGCGGGAGATTCAGCTTCTTGTCCAGCACATCCGTCATGTTCACCGGGCGGTAGCCGCGATTGTAAAGCAGCTCCAGATCCTTCCGGTACTGACCCCGCTCCCGCGCATAGTCGCTATTGTGGTCCGTGATGAGGTGATATTCCAGCACCATGATTCGTCCCATCTCATTGGGAACGCGATTCGCGTTTCCAGCACCTGACTGAGTCGAGGGCAGGCTCGCGTTCGGTGCAGCCGGGATCGGGTCCGCCGCATTGGCAGCGGAACCAGACGGCCCGCCGTCCGTAGTGGAAATTGGACCCGTTGCCGCGCCCGAGGTGTCTGATGTACCAGCATTTTCACCCGGCGCGCTCGCGACGGTAGTCGAGACTGCGCTATTACTGTTCGCGGCAGACGCTGAGTTTGCGGCGGATGCCGAGTTCGCACCGACTTTGCAAGCGGACAGGGCGATAACGAAAGCAACGAGGACAGAACGATACATTTTTCCAGGGTGTTGGCAGAAATAAGGGCGAGGCGGCGTTGGATTCTGCTCGGCCTCTTCGCTACATGTATTCTAGCGGTTTACTTCACGGATGTGTGGCTGGTGACGTGCGGCTTCGACGGCTGCCCGACGCCTCGCGCCATCCAGACGTTCGAGCCCGATCAGGGCGGCCGCATCCTCGACCGCTACAACCGCGTCATGGGGCGGCTGGAGCTCGTCCGGCGCATCAACGTCCCCTTGAGCGCCGTCCCCGAGTTCGTTCAGCAGGCCTTCATCGCGACTGAAGACAGGCGCTTCTACCAGCACGGTGGACTCGACTGGCGCGGATTCGCCCGCGCCGTCGTCACCAACCTGAAAGCCGGCCGCACGCGCGAAGGGTTCAGCACCATCACCATGCAGGTCGCGCGTAACACCTTCGCCGTCCGAAAGTATCCGGCGCGATCACTTCGTCAGAAGCTCGCCGAATTGCGCCTATCGCGTCTGATCGAGAGCTCTCTCACCAAGAAGCAGATCCTCGAGCTGTACTTCAACGTCATCTACATGGGGAACGGCGTGTACGGCGTCGAGGCAGCGAGCAGAGACAACTTCGGCCGAAGCGTCAGCCAGCTGAATCTGCCTCAGGCAGCGATGCTCGCGGCCCTTCCCAAAGCACCGTCGGCATACACGCCGCGCCGCCACCCGGATCGCGCGCTCAATCGGCGCAATCTCGTGCTGAGCCTGATGGTCAAGGAAGGCTACGTCTCGGCGAACAGACTCAAGGGGCTCCAGGCGCAGCCGCTTCGCATCGCGCGCGATGAATACAGGCCGCAGGATCCGAACGATTCGTACGCGCTCGACGCGGTGCGCGCGGTCGTCGATTCGGTCATCCAGAACGGCAGCGCCGACATCGTCGATCTCACCGTTCGGACGACGCTCGATCGCAACGCCCAGATCGCCGCCGATCGCGCGATTCGGCGCCAGGCCGCCACGATCCAGTCGGAGACGGGTCGTCGCGCTCTGATACAGGGCGCGATGGTCGGGATCGATCCCCGCAACGGCGACATCCGCGCGCTGAGCGGGGGACGGCAATACGAGCGCGGCAACTTCAACCGCGCGCTGCTCGCGCATCGCCAGCCGGGCTCTGCGTTCAAGCCGTTCGTCTACGCCGCGGCGATGGCCGCGGGCTACACGCCATCGTCCGAAGTGGATGACGATCCCATCGACGTGATCCAGGGGCGCACCGTCTGGTCGCCGTCCAACTACGGCGACGAGTACCTCGGACGGATCACCTTTCGCAAAGCGCTGATCAAGTCGGCGAACGCGGCGACAGTACGCGTCAGTCAGGCGGTTGGTATTCAGCGCATCATCGACGTCGCGCACAAGAACGGAATCGTCAGCCCTCTTCCCAACGTCCCGTCGATGGCACTGGGCTCCGTCGAGGTGACGCCGATCGAGCTGGTCACCGCATATGCGCCGTTTGCGAACGGTGGACACAAGGTCAAGACGCGCCTGGTGCGGAGCATCTCCACATCTGACGACGTTCCCATCTGGATTTCCCCAGAGGCCGATGCGAATCCCCTTCAGGTGATGGATCCTCGCGATGCCTATCAGGTGACATCGATGCTGCAGTCAGTCGTCGATTACGGCACCGGCAAAGTCGTGCGCGACGACGGCGTGAAGGGACTCGTCGCGGGCAAGACGGGAACGACGAACAGCGGCACTGACGTTTGGTTCGTCGGCTACACGCCGACGATCGTCGCGGCATTCTGGTTCGGCTTCGACAATCCGGCCTCGATCAGCGGCGACGCATCGGGTGGACGTCTCGCCGCGCCCGCGTGGGTGGATTTCTATCAGAGTGGGTGGCGCGAGTACGCTTCACCGAACGCCTGGAATCCGCCGGTGGGAATGGTGGAGCGGATCATCGACCCGACGAGCGGCTACCTGGCGACCGAATGGTGTCCGGTGACGCGCAACGAGTACTACAAGCCCGAGTTGCCTCTTCCAACGATCCCGTGCCCAGAACACGGCCCCGACGTCGATCAGCAGAACCCGGATTGGCAGAACCAGCGCGATTGGTCGAATGATTTCGGCAAGAAGATCAGCAAAGCGCTCGGCAAGATTTTCAAATTCTGACCGCAGTTAGGAGCCCTGGTTCAATAGATCTCGGTTTGGGTCGAGTCGGTGGGTCCCCTTCGGCCGCTACGCTCGCTTGGTGCCCGCAAGCGGGCGCCCCGAGCCCCCAACTGCGCTCCCTCGCTCTGCTCGGTCGCGGGTCTCCTCCTCGCGCTCGCTTTGCAAAGCGGCCTACGGGGACCCACCGCCTCTCCTGCACAGATCTCTGCGATCCAAGAAGCCCGTGCAACGAGCGACTCAGACTGAGTTCTCGCTCGGACTTTGCCCGCGCGTGACAGAACCTCTCCTCTGAGGGTCGTGCCGTCAGACCAAGCGAGCGTAGCCGCGAAGAGGATACCGCGACTCGACCCAAACAGAGA
>JADGQU010000095.1 GCA_017881545.1 Gemmatimonadaceae bacterium | reverse complement strand
GGTCGATCAGCGGCGGACCGTCGTACGGCAACCAGCAGATTTTCTACTCACGGCGAATCGGGCGGTCTCCCCAGCGTTTCGCCGACGGACAATTCGTGGACGCGCCCGACGCAACGACGATTCTCGGCGCGGGCAAGCTGACGGGGAAGGTCGGACCCTGGACGGTAGGACTGCTCAACGCGCTCACCGGCGAGGAGACAGCGCGCGTGATCGACGCATCGAACGAGAGATCGACCACCGCCGTCGAGCCCCTCACCAATTATTTCGTCGGCCGGGTCAGTCACGATTTTCGCGGGGGAAACACGATCATCGGGCTCGGCGGCACCGCTGTGAATCGCGATCTGAGCGACACCGTATTCAAGAGTCTGCTCCGCACCAGCGCCGATGTCGGCAGCCTCGACTTCGAGCACCGCTGGGCCAACCGGCAGTGGACGCTGACTGGCGCCCTGTCCAGGTCGCTCATCGAGGGCTCGACTGCAGTGATACAGAGTGCGCAGCAATCGAGCGCCAGGTATTACCAGCGGCCCGACGCCGACTACCTCAGCCTCGATCCCGCCGCGACTTCTCTCACCGGCTACTCGACCAAGCTTGGCCTCATCAAATCGGGGACCTGGTCATTCTCCGCGACGGCGAAGGACATCAGTCCCGGATTCGAGGTGAACGATCTCGGCTTCATGGGGCGCGTCGACTACCGCAACATCGGCGCGAGTGGGTCGTACAACAACACCGAGCCCGGGAAGCTGCTCAGAGGTTACAACCTGTATCTGGGGACGAATCACGCCTGGAATCACGGGGGCGACAAAATTTGGACGAGCCTCTTCAATCAGATGACCCTCAACCTGACGAATCTCTGGTCCATTTACAGCGGCGCCGAATACGATCCGGGCGAGATCGATGATCGCCTCACGCGCGGAGGGCCGCGCGGCCGCCAGCCGACGCAATGGGGCGCCTGGACGGAGATCCTCACCGACAAGCGAAAGCCCGTGTCGTACGATGTCTACGCGGACTACTACGGTGACGAAGCCCATGGTTACGCCAAAGACGTGAACTTCGGCGTCGACATTCGGCCCAGCTCTTCGGTTCATGTGATCGTGACGCCCTCTCTCTCGCTCCTTCACAACACCATTCAGTTCGTGCGCGGTGCGACCGACGCGCTGGCGACCACGACGTATGGGCGGCGCTACGTCTTCAGCGATCTGTTCCAGACGACACTGTCCGCGACGACCCGCGTCGAATGGACTCTGACGCCACTCCTGTCATTCCAGCTCTACGCGCAGCCATTTGCCTCGGCAGGCCGCTACAAGGGCTTCAAGGAGTTGGCGACGCCGGCGACGCAGCGGTATGTCGTCTACGGACGAGACAACGCCAGCACTATCACGCCGGTGCCCGATCCGACAACGGGGAAGACTGTTTCCTATACGGTAGATCCGGACGGGCCCGGCGTCGCGCCGTCATTTTCGATCGACAACCCCGATTTTCGTACCCACTCGCTGCGCGGCAATGCCGTAGTGCGCTGGGAATACCGTCCCGGATCCGCTCTTTTCTTCGTGTGGCAGCAGCAGCGCGAGGATTTCCTGCCGTTCGAGGGCGACTTCAGCACGGGTCGCGAGACAAGGGGGATCTTTGGGCGTCCGAGCAACGTATTCCTGGTCAAGGCCACGTACTGGTTCGCTCGGTAAGGGCCGAGACCCGCCCTGACTCCCGGCACCACACGTCGCTCGGGATTTCCGAAGATATATTTTCGACAGCCAGATCCGGAGCGACGAGACCGATGGTCGACAAGCCGAGCAAGAACGAAGACGAGTATTTCGGCAAGCAGAACCTCGAGATCATCCATGAGATGCGCTTGAAGCTGGACGCCGAGCGCAGGAATGCCGAGCGGAAAGCGCACCACAACAAATGCCCTCGCTGCGGCGCCGACCTCAAGGAGCAGCACGCGGAGCACGTGAAGATCGACGAGTGTCCCGAGTGCGGAGGGATCTGGCTCGACAAGGGAGAGCTCGATCAACTCGGACGCGTCAACCGCGCGCGTGGAGCGTCGGGAGGCGTGCTCACATCGCTGTTCCGCCGGCGCGGTTGACGGACCGCTTAATCAGGCTGGTCATCCAGGCAGGGGTGATTCTGGTAGTAATCGCCGCGCTGCCGTATAAGGTGTTCGAGCTCGATCGCTACTTCGTGCCGAAGGAGCTCGTGCTCCACGTCGCGGCACTCATCATCGCCGCGATCCTGGTCGCGCGGCGTCGGTCGCTCACCTTTGATCTCGTCGACGGCCTCATCGCCCTGTTCCTGCTCTGGAGCGTCGCCTCGGCGATCTTTGCCACGAACCACTGGGCCGCGCAGCGTTCCGTGGCCATAAGCATCTCCGGCGCGATCGTCTTCTGGGGAGCGCGCTCGGTGGCGGAGCGCGGCTCGTACCGGCCGATTCTTGTCGCCGCCGCTCTTGCGGCCGTGTGCGCGGCCGCGCTCTCGCTGGCGCAGGCGTACGGTTTTGAGACGGAATACTTCAGCGCCAACCGGGCGCCGGGCGGCACTTTCGGAAACCGGAATTTCGTGGCGCACATGGCGGTGATCGGATTGCCGTCGCTCGTCTGGTGCACGGTCACCGCGCGACGCCCATTCGGTGCTCTCCTCGGCTCCCTCGGCGGCGCGGTTCTGGGTGCGGCGCTGGTGTTGTCGCGCTCAAGGGCTGCGTGGCTCGCCGTGGCCCTCGGCGTGATAGTGCTGCTCGTGCCGATGATCGCATCGAGTAAGTACTGGCGCGGCAGCGACAACATTGGTGGACGCTTCGCGCGACTCTGCCTCGCCGTGGCGATCGGTGGAATGGTGGCAATCGCGCTTCCGAATACTCTCAACTGGAGCAGCGAATCACCCTATCTGGATACCGCGCGCGGCGTGGTGGACTACAAGAAGGGAAGCGGGCGCGGACGCATCGCCCAGTATCGGAACTCGCTCCAGATGGCAATCTCCAATCCGGTATTTGGAGTGGGGCCGGGCAACTGGCCGGTGGAGTACGTTCGCTTCGCGCCCTCCAACGACCGGTCGCTCGCCGATGACGGCATGACGGCGAACCCGTGGCCGAGCAGCGACTGGGTGGCGTTCGTCTCCGAGCGAGGGTTCGTTCCCACGGTCGCCTTGCTGGGAGCCTTCATCATTCTGTTCTTCAGCGCGCTGAGGCGATGGAGCGAGCTTCAGAATCCGGATGCCGTACTTGCGCAGTGCGTGCTGGCCGGAACCATCGTGATGACGATGGTGGTCAGCGCCTTCGACGCCGTGCTCGTCCTTGCGGCTCCTCCCTTTCTGGTGTGGAGCATCCTCGGTGCCGCGAGCGGAATTCGTCGAAATGGGAGGGAAGTGAAAGTCTCCTCGCGGGCGCTGGGGCTCGGCGCGACGGCGCTGGTTCTGATTTCCCTTGCTTCAGCGGCCCGAAGTGTAACGCAGACAATGGCAATGACCGCGGTGGGCCGCGGGGCGTACACGGCCGGCTGGGTGACCGGCGCGATGTGGGACCCGGGCAGTTATCGCATCAACCTTCGCGTGGCGGACCTCTATTCGCGGCGCGGGCATTGTTCGGTCGCCCGAGGTTATGCGCGGCAGGCATTGTCGCTATTCCCTCACGCACCCGCGGCGAGGCGCGTGGTGCGCGCTTGTGAGTAGGCGTCACGGCCAGGCCTGAAAGTCGATCAGGGGAACAGATTGTAGCGTATGATGTGAAATAGCGCGGCCATTCCATCGCGCCACGTGATCTTCTTCCCTTCGAGGTAGGTTCGCCCAGAGTAAGCAACGGGAACTTCGAAGATCCGTGCATTTGCATGCGCCAGGCGCGCGGTTATCTCAGGCTCGAATCCGAACCGCTCGGATTTCAGCGACAGCGACCGGGCCAAATCCCCCCTGACAGCCTTGTAGCAACACTCCATGTCTGTGAGGTTCAAATTGCTGAACATGTTGCTGAGCGTGGTAAGAATGCCGTTGCCCACGGAGTGCCAATAGTAAAGCACCCGGTGGGTGCCGCCGAGGAAGCGCGAGCCGAATACCGCGTCCGCGTTTCCCTGCACGAGCGGCGCGAAGAGAGTCGGCCAATCCGACGGGTTGTACTCGAGGTCGGCGTCCTGAACGATCACGATGTCGCCGTGACTCGCGGTGATTGCCGCGCGGACCGCCGCGCCTTTTCCGCGGTTGACCTTCTGGTAGATGGCCTGCTGGATTCTTCCATCGCGGAGCAGCCGCGCCAGGACGTCACGCGTTCCGTCGGTCGAGCAGTCGTCGACGCAAATGATTTCGGTCGTGTAGGCCGTTGCTCTGACGCGTTCCACAATCTCGGCGACGGTGTCGACTTCGTTGTAGACGGGAATGAGCACCGAGATGAGCATCTCTGCTTTTTTTAGCGGAGTTATCGGGGTGAGCAAGGGATGTCCGTTCCAGTCGGGGTTGGTTGCACGATTTCAGATAGCCACTTCTAGGACAAATACCTACGCCAAGTGGCAACGGGTGGCCCGTTTTTCGAATCGGCAAGGGCAAAAGGCGATTCTGACGAAGCCGTCACTTTTGTTTCATACAACTGTCAAGAAAAAATACCTGCCTCGGCGTTGCCGAGCAGCGAACCACCGCGTCTTTTTTGTGAAACGCGTGCTCGGAGAAATCGCAGCTCATCGCGAACGAGACGTGCCGGGCCTTGGCCTCGAGCACTCCGATTCCTTCCGATAGAGCATGCTCCACTGCTCGTGAAATCGGCGGCGGATCGTCTCGATTCCTCAACCTTCCGGACTAACTCCATATGAAGACCAACAAAAAGGGCTTTACGCTCATCGAGCTTCTGATCGTAGTCGTCATCATCGGCATTCTTGCCGCGATCGCGATTCCGAAGTTTGCCAACACGAAAGACAAGGCATACGTCGCCGCGATGAAGTCTGACCTTCGCAACCTCGCGACCTACGAAGAGCAGTACGCCGCCGACAACAACGGTACCTACTTTGCCGGCACCGCGACGAGCTTGACGCCACTGAACGGATTCACCCCGTCGCAGAACGTGACGATCATTGCCGCGCTTGTTGCCGGACCGCCGCAATCCTGGACCGCGACGTCTGCGCACTCGCAGTCGGCGAAGACGTGCGACAATTCCACGGGTGCGATCGTCTGCACGCCGTAATCAGCTAGCAGCCAGTTCATCTGGAAAGCGGGGACGTCGAAAGACGTCCCCGTTTTTTTTGCCGAGGCGATCGCACACGGCGGCTCGAGCTGCGCAGACGCTGTCCTGATCATGAGGATAAGGAGCGCAATCGCTCCACTCCAACAGCGTACCTGGAGCCCGTTTTTCATGAGCCCCGATAGTCGTGGTCGAACAAACGAAACCGGCGCCACTTGGTAATACCAAGTGACGCCGGCTGTTACTAGAGTCGGGGCGACTGGATTTGAACCAGCGACCTCCTGCTCCCGAAGCAGGCGCGCTACCGGGCTACGCTACGCCCCGAAAAACGAACAAGCCCCCTCGACGCGAGGGAGGCTCACACATTGTAACACGCCCGGACGCCCGACGGGAGCCCGGCATTGTGACCGTCTTGCACTGTGCAACGGGTTTCGCAATACGCGACAAAAAGGCCTCCAAGTATATATTTGTGATATGGCTAAGTGCTTAACGGACAACCACTTAACAACGAGCGTCGCCATCAAATTCATCGTGTTTTTTCACGTTGCTCGTGTGACCATCATCGCGTCTTACCTATAGAAAAAGACAGCCAGACCCAATTCCACCGTAGGCTGCCGGTACACAGTAAACCTTGGAGCAAATTCGAATGTTCGCGACCCGTTATCTTCTGGCCGCCACGGTGCTGGGATCAGCCCTATGCGTTAGCCAGGCAAATGCGCAGTGCAGTGGCAACGCTGGTGGATGTCTCACCGTGAACACCGCCTCGGCGACCGTCAATGCGTTGGTGAAGCTCGGTATGAGCGCGACCACCAGCTCGTTGAGCTCACCCACGGCTGACCAGATCGAAGTCGGTGCGACACTCGCCGATGCAGGCCCGACCTTCACGGTCAAGGCCAATCGCAGCTGGACGCTGAACATTCGCACCTCGAACCCGGCGACCTGGACCTATGTCGGAACACTTGGCGGTACGAAGCCAATCAGCGATCTGACTTGGTCGAACGCAGTAGCTGGAACCTTCGTCGGCATCAGCACCAGCGATGCACTGTTCCTTTCCGGAGCAGCAGCCACCAACGGCACGGCGGCGCAGGCGTTCTTCAGGACCGTGTGGGCGGCGGGATTCACCCAGCCCAGCAACGCACCAGGTGTCTACAGCCTGGCGATCGTGTTCTCACTCTCGGCCCCGTAATACGCTTCACCTCCCGATACCAACCGCTTCCCTCTCCGGAATACTTATATGAACCGCACCAAGAAAGGTTTCACCCTGATCGAGCTTCTGATCGTCGTCGTCATCATCGGCATTCTTGCCGCGATTGCGATTCCTAAGTTCGCGAATACGAAGGACAAGGCGTATGTCGCAGCGATGAAGTCTGATCTGCGCAACATGGCGACCTACGAAGAGCAGTATGCCGCCGACAACGGTGGTGCATACTTCGGTGGAACCGCGACTTCGGCAGCGCCCCTTCAGGGCTTCAGCCCGTCGCAGAACGTGACCGTCGTGATCGTGAACGTTGCAGGCCCGCCGCCTTCGTGGAGCGGTACCGCTACGCACTCGCAGTCAGCGAAGACTTGCACGATGATCAACGGCGTAATCACCTGCGTCTAAGTTTCAATCGCATGAAAAGAGCGGGGACGGCCTCAAGCCGTCCCCGCTTTTTTTTTTGTGCTTGAAGGTCGGGCCGATCCTTTCGGGAACAATCAAAGTTCGAGGACCCTTAAAGGGGATCCCCTTTACTCGACCTCGTGGCCAGTTTCCGGCGGCACTATTTCTTCGGGTCCAGGATGTCTCCTATCTCGTGATCCGCGGCCTCCAGGTGCAGTCGCGTCTCCCGATCTGAAGCTTTCGGCACCGCTCGCCTGATTTCGGCGCGCAGCGATACGAGTTCTCCCCTCAGCTGACTCCTCGCATCCTCGAGCAGCGGTGCCGGCGGAGTGAATCCGGGGAACTGCGGGCCAGGCGTCGCCACCACGGTGGGAGGGTTCAGCTTCGTGTTGATCTGGGAGAGAAACTGATCCTGGAGCGTCCGCCGGTAGGGATCGATTGAAACGCCGGACTGCGCAAGCTCGGTCCACACCCCCCGCTTCAAATCGTCCAGCATCGACGCCAGTGAGTAGGCGTCAACTCTGTTACTGGCCAGCGCTTCGTTTTCGATCAACCTGTTCAGTCTCCCGTCGTTGAGCAGGCTGTTGAGCACGCGGCCCTGCGCGTTCGTGATGCGTGTGATCATTCCTCCCGCTTCAACGCGCCGAGCGATGGCGGGCTGAATCAGATAGGTAGGAGTCTGGAAGACGTTCTCATTGATGAAGCGCATGGCTTCCTGCTGCCTCGCCCGGGAGAGCGGCGTGTAGACGGCACCCGACTGGCTGCCCGACTTGTACTGCACGGTTTCGCCGCCGACGACCGTCGCGACGTGGCTGGCCTCCGTCCCCCATTGTCCGACCGTTCGATCGTACAGCTCCCTCATGTCATCGTTGTCCTCGCCGGGCCTCGTCGTGGCGGATGATATGTAGGTCACCACGCGTCGGAGATTCTTGAACCCGAGTCCCGTCGACTTCACAGGGTCGGCATCGCCGACCGCTTCGTTGAGCGTGCCGTACCCGCCGTCATTGTTCTCGGAGAAGCGGTACCAGGGAATTGTGTCCTGCATCCGCGCCCACTGGTCGAGCGTCGGCCTCTCGTCGTCGGCCGATCGGGCTCCGGGAATCGGCGTGTAACCCCACATGATCGCGTACTTGTCGTA